>DAOWIN010000031.1 GCA_030640885.1 Candidatus Omnitrophota bacterium | reverse complement strand
CAAAATCAAAACAAGCAGGGCAAACAACAAAAGATTTGGTTAGTAAAGTTTCCTACAATGCAGATGAAATTAACGAAGTAAAAAATAGGAACATATTAGATACGCAGTTTAGTAAAGCAAAACTTAGGGTTGCCGAGGCAAGGCGTGATTATGCAAACAAGGGATTATTGGGAAAATTGGGTTCTTATTTCCAGTTAAGAAAGGCAAATAAGGCATACAATCAAATAGCGAAACAAAGGAGCAATGAACTTATTACCGAAAGAGTGAACGTTTGTGAAAATGTGATCAGTAATTTACGGCAAGAAATAAAAGAAACAAAAGCCAATAAAAACTTAGAAAAGGATCAAAGAGATGCAGCGGTTAAAGAATTAGAGATACACATTGCAAGAATGAAGAAAACCATTCGTTTGACCCGAGAAGCAGGGAAAAAGGACAGCGAAAAAATAAGTGAAATAGGCGAAAAAACATTTGTTGTTGAGCAGATGGAAAGGATAGTAGAGCGCTCGGCGCAATTAAAAACTGATATTGTATTGTTAAAACAAGAAGTTAAAACAACAGAAAAGAACAGTAAAAAGCGGCAGTTCAAAAGTGCCCTTTTAGATTTAGCCGAATCATATTATAAAGAATTAGAATCTTATTCAGAATATTTGTCTCTAAAAAAAGGAAACAAACAATGGGGGGCTAATGAAGCAGAGTTGTTTGCTAAGCACAATAGCGTCTATGAAAAATACGAATCTAAATTTAACAAGGCAATGGAGCAAGCAAGCAAGGATTTAGGTTTAAAAACAAAAAAAGATGCAAAGGGGATAACCAGAATAGATGTTGGAGCAAAGGAATCTGCTTTTACCGATAGATTGAGTGAACAGGTTTTTGGACGCAGGTTTGAAAAATTAACTACTGCTGAAGTTGAACTTTTATCCCAATTTTTAATGCGGCATCTTTACGAATTGAGAATTTCAGAGGGAAATTTTGATTTTAAAATGGAACAATGGAAAGAACAGTTCACAATGATTCGCTCTAATATGTTAGGAGAGATTGCGAGTTTAGAAGCCAAAGGCGGCAAATCATTCGCCTATATGTTTGTTTTCGGCGAACGCAGGGTTGAATTAGCCAAGAAAGGAGAAAAATTAAATGCAGAATTTTTTGTGGCAAAAGAGGGTGAAATAGGGCAGTTTGTTAAAAAAGACGGAGATTATTATAGGTTAGCCAAGTTTTTAGGGTTTGAAATTGTGGACAGCAGTAAATTTTATAGCGAGAAAGGGAATAAAGATATTGTCGGTTTGACAGCTAAAATTAATGAAGATGGGAATAAGGTAATAATCTATGATGTGCATAGCCGCGGGCATTTGCAAAGGGAAACATTAAGTCATCTGCAATTGGCAGATGCTTTTAAGCGTATAAATATTAGGGTTGTGGATGAATGTGATGTTGCGGCAATGGCAAGAGAGATGTTTATTGAGGGCATACCTCAGGAAGTTCAAGCAAGATATGTGCAAAGGATGGAAAGATTGAGTGGGGAGATTTATACTTGGGCAAAGAAAAACGGTCATATGGGTGAAAATTCCCATTTGAGGATGAATAAACTCTTTTCGGAGAAAGGAGTATTAGACGCCCGTTTGCTATCTTATGTTACAGGAAAGAAGTTTAAGGGAGAAAAGTTCACCGCTTCCGAGGTTAGTAATGCCTTGCGGGCAATGCTTGATGTAAAAACAGAACAGATAAGTTTTCACGAAGGCGGCCCTTTTGTCAAATTATGGAAAGATACGGTAAGCAATTCTAAGGATCAAAGTTCGGCTTATCTGACAATAGCATGGATAGAGGCCGGAAAACCGGGAAAATTAGAATTAACCACTTCCGGTTATAGCGCCACTATTTCGCAGGTATTCAGCCAAGGCCGCGGCAAGAAACTGTTGCATGCCGGAGGTTCAGGGACTATTTTAGAGGCGGAAAAGGTTGCTCGTTCTATCTATGGTGTAACAAATGTGCGCGTAATTAGCAGTACTGATGCTGGGAAAATAATCGCAGATGCCCGCACAGATGTTATGCTTTACGAAGGGAAATCCACCCATGTCGCTGTTGCCGAAAAAGTTTGGAAAATGCAAAAAAGCGGCGGTGTTATTGATGCGGTTATTGAAAGAAAAGGTGAAAATGCCTATTATGATATGGAAATCGCATTCAGGAATCTGATTTTAGAAAAAGCTGGAAGAGCAAGGAGAGGAACAGGGGGAAGGAAAGGAACAGGGAGAAGGATAGTAGATAAAATAAATGCTGAATTAGTGGCGATAGAGAAAAAGGCAAAGCAAGAAGGAAGAATTGTAACCGGGCAGGAGAGGTTGACAAAAATGATGGAGGTAGTGCGTCAAGAAAAACTATCGCCAGAGCTTAAAAAAGATCTTAGCAGCATTTGGATTATTATCCCGGAATTGGATGCAAGCACAGGTATAGTTATCGGCAATAGAGTTAATGCTCAGGGTTATTTATTAGATAAAAAAGGTGTGCCAATTGACAAAAATGGCAAATCTGTAAAAGCGACCATAAACAATGTGGCTTATTACACGGGCAAAGAAAATTACATTGTGCTCACATCTGAACGCACATTAAGAGCATTGGATTGGGGTAAATATAGCAAACCCAACGAAGCTAAGGGCGACAAAGGCAAGCCCGTGGGCGAGGTTCTTTTCTTTGCTGAAGAAATGACTTCCGGAGAAGCGGGGCAGGCATTGGCGCGTGCCATACGGCATAAAACAGATTTTGGAAAAACGAATACAGCGAGGGTTGTAGTCGTAAATAAAAAAACAATTGAGGCAAATCTTAATGAAGCGCGAAACATAATGACTTATTTAGAAAATAACGCCAAATCTAAAGATCATTATCTTCACAAATTAAAAAAAGAAATGGAGGCGCTGGATATTGAGGGAGCCCGGAGCGCGCTTAAAAAATGGGATGGGAAAGACCGCGATATTAACGCCAAAATTTTGGTGGCTAACGCTAAATTCTTGAGCTACCGAGAACGAGCCGATTCTATTTTATTTAAGGCAAGCGGCGAGACCACTGCAAAGATGCTACTCACTTACTTAGATATGGAAATCGCCCACGCCGGAAAAAGTTCTAAAGCCGGGAAAGAATTGATTAGGTTAAAAGCGAAATTTGAATTAGAGAGAGATAAATTTGAAAATGTTCTTTACGACCCAACGCAAAAATTAAAGAACCCCTTGGAAGAGATGAAACAAGTTTTTGAAAACTCTCGGCGGGTTTCTATGGAATATCTGGGAAAAATGATTGATTCCCGCAGATTGTCAAAAGATATTCGGGCGAGAGCGGGTAAGCGTTATGCCGATTTGACTATGGTTGATGCTAATAAAATATTTAGTTTAAAAGAAACCGGGAAAAAGATCAATCTTGCCAAGGCAACTACTGCTGAAGAAATTGCCCTGGCTTTGCGCACATTAGCGCCTTTTGTTTTGCCCTCACGCGAAAAGGCAAGTCAGCCCAAAGAGGTTTTAAGGGTAGAAAAAGCAAAAACAGAATTTGATGCTTTTGTCCATGAGGTTGAAAAAACAGGCAAGATAAGCGAGACAAGAACAAATAGACTATGGCGTATGTTAGATTCGTTAAAAAGAGAAATCGGCGGCGAGAGATTGAATAATCTTTCTCCTGATATCTTTGCCTTTGCAGAGGCAAAGACTATGAAAGAAGCCCAAGCAATGTTATTGTATGCGGCAAATGCGCCGCCAACAGGACAGCAAGCAGCGGGTTTTGATTCCCAAATTACTTCCCAAACTATACAAACTAAAATACCTTCACAAACCCTGACCCAAAGATTTAAGCAATTTTTCCAAAACTTTATCCAAGACACAAGGGCGCAGTTTTCCAAAGCTTCCTCACTTAGCGGTGAGATGCTCAGCCGAGAAGAATTGCAAGCAATCCAAAATAATCTTCCCTCTATCAAGCCTTATATTAAAGAGCACAATATTCCAATTACCCCTGAATTATTGCAAACTTCTATTGAAGATATTAAAGCAAATGAGCGGGCATTAGAGTTGAAAGCAGGAGTTATGGTCATGGAAGAAATTATGAAAGGTATCCCTGATGATTCTCTGGCGGAGGTTGGGCTTGATGCAGATGTAGCTTCAAAGGCAAAAACAGACGCAAGGGAAGTGGTTCAATCTTGGGTGCAATCCGTTCCCAATATATTGACAATGTCGGCAGGGGCGCGGGCAAGGCTTGCTGATTTAAGCCCGCAGCAGTCCCAACAATTTGTTTCTTATTATCAATGGCAGAATAGCCCTGAAAACAGGGATTTAAGTCCGTTAACTCAAGCGGCGGCGGGCTATGCAAAATTAGTTGATATTGATAAAAAATTAGCCTTAGCCGAGACCAAACAGTTATTAGTAAAACAGAATTATGATATTGACTTAACTTTATTAACCGAACAGCCGAATTACGCAATTGCCTTAGAGCAAGCCACAGCCGTAAGTTCCGATTATACCGCGCTCAAAGTAATGCTCTATAATTTGGCTGCTGCTGATAGTTCACTGCGTAAGGAATTGGCGCCGGAAATGCGTAGGACAAAAGTTTATCAAACTGCTTTGCAAAAGATAGGCAGTGAAAAATTGGCAAACTTCTGGACAAATATTTGGGCAAGTTCTTTGGGCAGGGTTAATCTGCTTGCGGCTATGGGTGTTATCGGACTTACTGGAGCAATAATTTTAAGCGGCGGAATTATCGGTGTATCGACATTATTACTTGGCGGTTTTGGTTTAAGTCCGTTAATGTCTTTGGTTGTCGGCGGAATAAGCGGGGAAAATAAAATCAGCACTTTATACACTTCTGGAGTTTTAGCCTACGCTTTACTGCTTGCTCCTGCTTTATTTGTGCCTGCTGTGTGGATAATTCCGACAATTGTTTTGTTCTTATTGCCGTCGGTGGTGGCAGACAAGGTTTATGAAAAGCTTCAAGCTTCAGGCTTTAGACTTCAGGCTCCATACCCCAGAGTAAATATTTCCAGACTTTCAAAGCCGGTTGCCGCTCTTACATTAGTACTGGGGAATTGGTTGAAAAAGGGTAAAGGGAAAAAACCCTCTCAAATTGGCAAACTTGCCCAAGTCAAAGAAGCAATTGAAAGAGACGGCAAAAAGTATTTTGTAGCTGTAGATTCTGAAACTAAACAGAAATTAGGAGATATAGAACTTACTTCAGCAAACAACCAACAATTAACCCAAACATTGCAGCAATTAATAGCTGATAATCCTCAACATCAGCAAATTTTAGAGATATTCTTAAAATTATTAGAGAAATCACCGCCGGAATTCTATACCTTTGATGTACTCATCAACGACCTCTTTGGTTACTCTTCAGCAGAAGATAATCTTATTGCCCTTCATAATAGCCTTGCCAATAATCCTATCGCCCTATTGCACGAGATAGGGGAATACTTAATAGACGCAAAACTTATAAATCTAACCCTTGAAGCAAATCAGCTTATCATTACCAATACAGAAACAGAAAAAGAAGTAGGAAGGTTCGCTCTTCAGGGCGAGCCCCTTGCCATAGCCAATAAAGACGCCAATAACCCGCATTATCTTTTAAGGGCATTGCAGAGAGAGATGTTTAGAGAAAAGGATAGAGAGTTGACTGCAAAGATTAGCAAAGTAAAGGTTGGTGATTTAACGCCGTATTTCTTTAACGGATTTGGCAACCGCTTAAAGATGTTTCCTGCCCATTCCTTGCTTTTTGCTAAAACAGAAAAAGAGGAATATAAAGATAAAATAAATAAAGCATATCTATGGATGGAGCATAAATACGCGCAGATTCCATTTGAAAAATTAAGCGGCCAGTTAGAATATCAGCCTCTTTTTGAAATTAAAAGGCAATTGGAAAATCTGAAGGAGAAGATTGATATTCTATTAAATTCTGAGAGCGGAAAACAGGAAAAGATTGAATTTAGCGAGGAGATTCGAGAAATATGTAATAAAATTATAGAACAGGGAGATAAATATTCAGAGGTTATTGAAAAATCTTACCGAGAAGCGACCGGGAGGAGATTTGAGGCTTTAGAATTAGAAGAGCGGGTTCTTATTGAATATCCAAACCGAGAGAAAATACTTGAGCAGGTGAGATGGTTAAAAGAGAATGACATAAAGCCAAATTCCGCTGAAAGCTTAGCTATGAGATTTTATTCTATAGAGGAAAAGGCGGTTCAAGCTGAGATATCAAAGGGGAAAGCAACTGCACAACCAACATCAACTGTTCAGCTTTCAAAAATTGCATTAATAATCGCCGGGCTATTTGCTGTTCCTTATTTAGGATATAAAAATCTAAATAAAAAAACGCCTTCTTCGCTTAAAGAAAATAAGCTTATTAAATACTTTCAGCGTCTTGTTCCCGTTATAGATATTCTTACTCTTAAGGTTCTCTATACCTATTTCTTCAGGCATTGGGTTGAGCCGTTTAGACGCTATCTTATCTATCCGCAGAGAGAGGAGCTCGAAAGAATAGCTCGCGGTGAAAACCTGAATTATTTATCTTTATCGCCAATCCAGCAACAGTTTGAAAAAGCAATGGCGGGCTTGAGTTTAAAAGAAGGAATAATTTCGAAGATTGTTTTGTTTAACCTCATTCTTGTTGCCGGTGCTCATTCTTTGCTCCAACAACGATTAATAATTATTGCCGTTGGTGCAATTATCCAAGGGGCGCTTTTCGCCTTAATCCCTGAGCTTGCCGCAATCCATTTATTTACTGTATCTTTGGGGTGGTTGCATTTGGCAGATATAGCGGTTAGTGTTGGTAGTTTGTTGAGTGCCTATATTTTGATTAGCGTGCTTGCCTTTGGGCAGACCTACCGCCAGCTAAGGGCAAAGGGCACAGAACAGGGCTTTTTGAATATAAGCAAGGCAATTTTGCTCAGCCCGAAATTCTGGTTTAATAATTTACTTGCTGTTCCACCGATGCTGCTTATTTCAGCGGAGATTGAAGCAGTAATAATGTATAGTAATGCCCTGCCGGTTGTGGGTGGATTTGTTGGACCTATTGCCCAAACTATAGAAGAGGTAGTTTATGGCGCGAATGACAAGGCGAGTATTGGCGAGATGGGATTAGGATTTTTAGAAGAAAAGAGCGGAATTTCGTTGACCGGTGGCACATACCAAGTTTTAACAGGCATTGATATAGATAAAGAAGCCGCAGAATTGAATGAGCTATTTAAGCATAACCCAGAAGCGGCAAGAGATAGACTAAATGAATATGACCCCTCAGTCGCTCCTTTGATTATGCAGACGATGCTGGATACTGCCGGCAGCGGCGGCGGAGACGGCGATGATATTTCTTCTTCGGTGGCAGAAAAGGGTATATCTACTAAAATTCTTGATGCTGTTTTTGGTGCCACCACAGCGGCGACATCAGCAGAGGAATCTATAGAAGAGGTAAAGGTTGAAGGTCGTCAATTGTTGGTTAATGAAGAGCCGTATCAAATTAGAGGGGTTGCATGGTCGCCTTGCGGAGAAAAGGATTCTTATGGGAGCCAGTTTAGTGATTGGTATGAAACGGATATTCCGTTGATGCGGGAAATGGGTATAAATACGGTGCGCACCTATTATCCAATTCAAGATGAAGAGGTTTTAGATGCCCTTGATGCCGCGGGAATAAAGGTTATTATAGGTATCCCCCATTACGATGATAAGTTTAATGGGCCCGACATCTATCGCGGAACTTATGAAAATTACATAGAAAAATATAAAGACCATCCGGCAATTTTAATGTGGGAACTTGGCAATGAATATAACTATGTATTTACTGAACATCCTGAATGGTTTACTGTAAAAGCTTGGTATGAAGAATTAGAAGAAACAGCACAGGCCATACATAGTATAGACCCCGCTCATCCGGTTTCTACTGCTCACGGCGAAATTCCCGACAAAGATGTTTTAGGCAAATGTCCTTCAATAGATGTCTGGGGAATGAATGTCTATCGCTGGAATACGCCCGAGGCGATATTCGGGGAGTGGAAGGAAATATCAGATAAGCCGATGTATTTTTCTGAAAGCGGGGCTGATTCATTTAATAGAGGAAACGAGAATCAACAGAGCCAAGCCGAAGCTAATATAAACATTTGGGAGCAAACAAATGAGGCAAGCAGTGCGGAGGACGCTAGTGATGTTTGTCTGGGTATTACCTTTATGGCGTGGAATGACGAGCCCTGGAAAGGGTCGGGTTTTTCTAATTCCGGAGTTTATCCCGATGGTTTTGCCAATGAAGACCGTTGGGGTTTTGTAGATGTTAATCGCCAACCTAAAGCAGTTTATAATGAATTTAAAGATAAATGGATTGCTGAACCGACAGTAATAGTTATCCCAACCCCTGAACCAACTTCAACTCCTGTTGAAACCCCGACAGTTCTACCAACATCTATTCCAACCCCTGAAGAAACGCCTACTGTTATGCCTACGGCTGAACCAACTGAGACCGCAATATCTGTTTCAACGCCTATACCTGTGGAGAAAACTGGGCCGATAACTGTAGAGTATGAAGAGGATGGAAAGCAATATACAGCACTGACTGAATCAAAGCTTCTTGACAAAGCTGGGCAGGGATTTTGGAATCTCAATTTCTTCATTTGGAAAGATGTAGAAGTAACTGTTGATGGCGAAACAAAATGGGTAGCCAATCGTAATAATCT
>DAOWIN010000125.1 GCA_030640885.1 Candidatus Omnitrophota bacterium | reverse complement strand
AGGTATTCCTGAAAACTTTCTCTGCGATCCTTGGCACAAAATATCTTCTTCCCGGAGACTATTAAATCCCACAGGGAAAGTTTTTCGGTATCAGCACCTGTGATTGTAAGAAAACCCTTAAGACCGCTTTCAAATGTAATATCTTTTCGCTCACCAGGTGCTGGCAATGACGGCGGTTTTGAAGCCTCTTCTTTCTCTTTCTGAAAACAATCGGGGCATTTGGCGGAAACCTTGGAATTATCATTGAAAGGCCTTTGAATACCTAAAAGTTTTCTGCAACTGGAACATATTATTTTCATAATCTATTCTTTAAAACCTCTGTTTTTATGTCTTATAATCATCATTTTTTTCTCCCCAATAAGTCGGACAAAAAAGAGGGCAATGTTGTTTTAGGGGGGTTAGGGAATAGTGCCAACGGCGGTATAATTAATGATGAAAGAGGGGGTGTAGACAATAATCTGGCTGATGAATAAAAAGAAGTGCCAAATATTCTTCTCCACAATATCTTTGCCGAACCAAATTGACCTTTTCCCATACAATCAAGAGCTCTTTGTGCAACTCCGTAATGAGCGGCAATTTTTCGTCTAACCGCCCCTAATATTAAAGCATTATCATAAAGATACTGGTCAACATAAACATTAGCCCTGCCAGGTTCTTGAACAAAAGGTATTCTTTTATAAAGTCCCATTAAATAATTCGTTCTTTCAAAAAAAGCCCATACTCCCTGCGTATAATCTTTAATGTTATAATGTTCAAAAGCCATTCTTGTAAGCATTTCAAGATGAAATGAACGCAAAGGGCGGCAATGAATATCTCGCCATCGTTTTAACATCTTGATTGTTGGTATAAAAATTCCTCCTGCCTTTTTGTTTTCCTGTGTCATCCACTTGTCTGGTGTTTTAGGATAGGTATATTGCCAACCTATTCTTTTGTCGTGTGGTATTTTGAATTTATCATCATCATCAAAACCAATTGCAGGCACTATTTCAAAATGGCAATAATTGAATTTTATTGTTACGCAAGGTGGGGTTATTGGCATAGGTGTTAAAGGATATGCTCTTCTTAAAACCTTACGAATCCTTTGAAGCAACAGCATAGGACTATCATTTTTGTGTTTTCCATAATGGACTTGAATAAAGAAATCTACATCTTTGAGCGGTCTTGTCATGGTTTCACGAGCGTAGGAACCTGTTAAGAAACTATCTACTACATTTATTTCGGTAGAATTCTCAAGAATACTCCGCATTCTTGTATGGCTTGCTGATATCTTACTTTTTTCCTGTTCAGTCGGCTCTATTTTTGAGCGAAATTTTTCAAATTCTTCAAGAACTCTCTTTTTAGCCCTTTCAAAAGACAATAGGTTCATATTGTTCTCTCCGCAGGCGTATATATTTCTTCGCCATCTTTTACACCTTCTCGCGCCTTCCGATAGTCTTTTGAAGATACCTCTGGTTCATCTTTTTGAACGTTTCTTACTTCTTGGCATAATCTTTCGATCTCTTTTTGAATTACTTCAATTGTTCTATTCCCATCTTTACAATAGGAAATAATTAGCTGAGACTCTTTCATCAAACAAAGATATCTGTCTGCAGTTATTTTGTGGCTTAATGCTCTTTTCTCAAAATTCATAAAAGTTTGTATTGCGGCTAAAACAGCGACAGCGACAATAAGAATGCCTATAATAATCTTCGGCAATAAAAGTTCACTTTCAGACAAAGAGTAATAAACTGAAGTTCCCATAAAAGCAGTTAAAACGATAATACTTAAGCCCAAGTTTCTATGATATTTTGCATATCTATCTCGCGCATTATAATGCTTCTTCTTGCCATACATATAATCAATACGAAATTTTTCTAATTCCGCAAGAGCATGTTTGTTTTGTTCCATATCAAACTCCGTTTAAATCTTCTCCCCTGTAACGACATCAATTGAGATTTCTTCGGATGGATGGGTCATCTATTAAGCAATTTTACCATGCTTCCTTTATCGTTGATTGTAAAGAATAAATTTTCCAAATCTCTCTTGATATATCCTCGCTTGTAATCATGTTAGGATTTGGGGTATTCCATGTATTTTGTCTATCTGAAATAAAATCCTGTATCTTATTCCTTTTGCCACTCTAAACCCAAACCTCAAGAAATCCATATTACTAATAAAGCCGGAGAGGATCAATGTCGTTTAATCAATCCTCTACCAAAAAAAACTCTTGTAATTCATCAATTGACATCTTAGCTAAATTTTGCATGCATTCTCCTTTAAGGTAAACAATTTTAGACTTCAAGACGTGTTTATGATTTAACCTTGCATGTCCAGTTAGGAAAATCATCTCCCTTATGTCTGTTATTTTCCCATTGCAAAGGCTGCAAGTTACTCAAATCATCGGTTCCACCCTTAGCAACGGGCTTAATGTGGTCTATTTCCTATCCATATTGTTCCTGCTTACCATGTTTTTGCCGTTGCATGCTTGCACCACAAACATCCTTGCGATAGGTTGACAAACCCAGCTCAGGTTTTCCCTTTTGCCACACAGCCTCTATTGTCTGTTCATCAAAAGCATTACCATTTTCTCTGATATTATAATTCCTTGCCATCAATTTTCTCCTTTTTACTTAATGTTTTTTGTCTCTCGGCGGACAAGGGTCATTTCCAGGCGAAACCGTATCGCTGTCTCTAATCGAACCCTTTGGGGTGTGGATTCTGACTTCACCGCCACCACTGTTTAAAGCTAATTCTTTTGCGGCTTTCTCAGCCTCAGCCTGAGTATCGTAATAACCGCTTACGCGATCCGCTTTCTCGCGCTTTGCATACCAGTCTCCAGAATCCTTGTCTTTCATGACATGATAATTTGCCATCTTTATTCACCTCCCTCCTTTGTTTAAAATGTCCATAAAATACAAAAAACCTTCACGTGTTTGTTTATGCCTTGTGAGGCGTAAGTCACAACTCGCGAAGGTTTTACTTTTTTAAAGTGGAGGTTCCCCCTTCGAACTCACCACCTACTACATATTGTAGCTAATTATTTATACCACAAGATATGGTGTATGTCAAGCAACTTTCTTAAACTGAAAAACCCTCTTATCCTGTATTCTCGGAAGCTCTATATCCACAAATAGAGTAGTATTTTCCTTTAGAAGTGTTTTATCTTTTTTGCTGACAACAGTAAGGTAATCTTTAGGGTCGTGATAATAAATATTCTTGCTCAACGCAGCAGCGCATAAACTCATATCTAATTCTTTTCCTTCATCCAAAATATCTTTTCTCATATCAGTTATATCAAAAAGGAAAGACCGATAACTGCTATTATTAGAATAATTGTGTACTTTCTCAAGAATCTCCTTATGAACTTTCTGCATAACATTATCTGTTTTCTCTTTTTCCTGAAAAAATTCAATAAAATAATCCTTAACATCCTCGCCGAACTGGTCATGCACTCTTATAACTACATTCTGATACTGGTGATATCGTTTCTCTTTCTTTTTTTCTGCCATGCCGTCTTTAAAAGTTTTTTCATTTATCTTATCTCGAAGATACTCAACATGCTTCCCATATTGATCAGAATTTTCTATCGTAAGGCTTTTTATCAATAGTTCTTTAAGTTGCTCATCTCCTTTGTCTTTTGGTCGTATGATAGTGCCGTGATTCTGGTTATAAAGAACACCGAATGCGATGGGATCGTAGCAGGTTTTTTTCTCGATTACTTCGTAGCCGCTGGGAAGGTTAAAAACGATTTTGATGTAAGAAGCGTTGAGGTTGGCAGTCGAAACCCTGACTGTTCCGTCCGAGCCGTTCTCATGCGTAATCTCTCCCAATCCCGTATAGGAATCCGTGCCTACCAAAACAGTCGTGTATATATTTTTAGGAGTGAAAATCTTGTTCTTTGGATTGAACAGGTCTAGCTTTGCCATGTTCCACGATATGGGCGAGCCAAGCTCTAATGCATTCAAAACTCTTGTTCCTGTTTGCCAAAAGTGGTCCCAGTTCCACCCCATTTTCAGTCGGCCAAGCATGGATTTGCCTATATGTGCCAGTGGCGAGCCGAAATTAGCAGGCGCAAGCATAACTAAGTTTTTTATAGGGCATTGCTCTGGCTTACCCAAAAAGTAATGAATGAGGTACTGCCTTACTACTAAACCTCCGGTGCTATGTACTATTACATCAAAGCTATGGTGTTTCTCAGAAATCTTGTTTGCCTTTATAGCCTTGCCCATTGCCTGCCCCAAGTCCTGAATGGTTATCTCGTCATTCATGCTCAGGTAATCCGAGAGCCAGATATCAACAACCTTAAACTTGTTAGTGCTTTTTAAAAAGGCTGAAAGTTTTCCTAAATGTTTAGATTCGCCGCTCCAACCATGTAAAATTAGCAATGGTTTTTTAGCCATAATTCACCTCCATACTATGATTACTAATTTTTACTTGCGTTTCTCCGCTATCATATTTTATCACTAGAATTAAATACCTCGTCTGTTAATTTTAACGTTTATAACTTTGTGAGCTTTGAATATTATTGCGATACAGCCATCTTTTTGGCAATATGTCAGACGTTCGATTTCTTCCTCGCCTTTTTTTTGTATTTTTTTGTTATACGGTTCGCCATATTTTTCTATTATATCTCTTGGTCTCATATTCTCTATGTGTTTTTTGCTGAAATTATCCAAGTTGAATGTAGTTTTTATTATATCTATCTCTGCCTTGCCTACATCTTCAGGTATATATTTTATATCCCTTACATGGTCTCGGTTAAGCCTGATTATAGACATCTTTTCTGCATTGAAATTTCCCAAACCGTCGTATTTATCTGGCTTAAAAAGATAGTAATATTTATCATCCCCATAAACTAAGTAAGATTTCCATAAGAAACTATCGCATCTCATACTATATCCCCTGATATCAGCAACTCCTTCCCTTTTCAGCAATATTCTTGTTAAAGCTGGCCTCCCTCCTCCAAGGTATAAGCTTATCTTCGGATAAACATTTTGCAGATAATATATGCCGTTAAAACATAAAAAAGTCAAAGACATCAAAATAGCCGCAAATTCGAACTTATTGATAACGTCCACACGTTGTCTATGCCCTAATACTTCCAATGAATATATTATGCAATTCGTAACACCCCACAACAGTAAAAAGCTAACTATCAAAAATCCACCCTTCCATGAAAAATAAATTGGCCATACATTACGAAAAAGCCTTAAGCTTAGCTCGAATTTGTTTCCCAATAACCAATTCATCACTATCGTTGTTGAGCAAAGCATAAAAGCATAAACAAATAAAATAGTAGCGAATTCTGCTATTTTATTTTTAACCAGAAATCTTGATATGAAAACAGGTAAGATAATAACCAAAAATGGAACTAAAAAAAAGAATAAAAAGACCGCTCCTCGAAGGATAAAATATTCATCTCCATTAACAAAAGTCGCTGTTATACCATATTGCTTAAAATGGTTTAAAGCAATGAAGTAACCTATAAAAGGGGATAACCCAATGGAAAATAGCAAATTTAATGCTGATGGCATGTTTTTCATTATCTTTAATTATAAGTGTAAGGGGGTTAAAATTCAACTAAAACTAACTCGGAAAGAGGGAAACCTTTATAAAACATAAAGACCTTCCTCACCATCTATGGATTATTATGACGATCTTGAACAAAGAATAGCACACCATCACAGATTAGGCTTTCATCCAAATGAAATGGTTCTTATTTATCTAGTAACAGGCAGTAATTTAATGGCAAAGACTAGAAACACTAAGCTTATTGATCGTAATAATAACTTAACATATCATGGGAAAAATATTTTGGAACATTATTTGAAAATACTAGATGCGGAATTCCCAAATGGAAGCATGTTCGCAGATGAACTTCGAATAATGAAACCTGAAAGAAGGGAGCAATTAAAAAACCCCGATAGTGAAGTTGTAAGTAGACAGATTGAATTTGGTATTATGTCAATAGTATATACTCTAAACAACGAGATAAGATTATGTCGCCAGAAAAGAAGATCAGAATACGAGAAAAAAATGGGTATTGAATATAAACCAAGACCTTTTGAGAAATCCGAAGAAAATCTTATCAAGATTGCTACTGAGAACAACTGCAAACCAGCATACCTATATATAGCATTATCATGCTATTGCCTTAAAAAAAGCCCCTTATACAAAAAAAATCATCCTGCAACTTTAGATAAACCATCAAAAAGTTGCTCAAGGTATATATAGAAACTCTCGGAATTGACAATATAAAACTTAATAGGGGTTTTCTCATTATATCTAAAATTAGGATTATACTGCCTCCAATAATTAATTCGATCACGAATACACCCTGCGGAATATCCACTTTCAACATTGCAATAATCTATCACTACAAATTCGAGAAAAGGGTGATCCATTCCTAACGGCAACATCCGCTTACTTCGACAAAACTCATAGCTAAAACACGTTAAACAATCTGGACCATAATGGCCTGCCTTTTTGACTTCAGCAAACTTGCGTTTGTGTGGAATAACACTAAATAGACTGAATTTCTTAATAAGAGGACTTACGCCTTTTTCTACCAATTGTTTCTCTAGTATCTCATCTGCAAAATCAGGAGTTATCCTATTCTTTCTAATTAAATAAGTTGCAGTGAATGGAACTTCATCTTCTTTGCCTTTTGGACAAGACTTCTTTATTTCTTCATGCTTAGCCTTATCTTTTTTCAATTCTGATACTAAAAGCTGAAACGTTTTAAATTTATCATTTAGCTCAATAGCTCTCTGACAGGAATAATATAAAATTGTATATATTGAAAGCTTTTCCCTCTCGCAACCTATCGTCTTTAGTGGCACTTTTATAAAATCATCATGATTCTTGGTTAGTGAGCAGACCCTTCCTGATTTATCTATATATTCTCTACGCCTTAACTCACTAAAAACTTGTTTTGCTTTTCTTTCTTCAAAAATACCCAAAAAATGTTTGTAATTCAACTGTACCATAATAGCTATATTATTTCTAATCTACTAAATTATAATATGTTTTTGAAAGAATAAAATTGCCTTTACGCAACCTGAAAATCTTTTCTCTTTTAGCCTCATTTTCAATAATTGCCGCTAAACCAGCCAATATACCATTGACCAAAGGCTTATTACCTTTTATATAATAGCCATTATCCTTGGAAAATTGTTCAACCTCTCCCCTTGCAGCCTCATTGAAGTGACATTTAAAATCCTCCCTCAACAAAAGACATGTATTAAAGATAAATTTTCTTATTGGCATTTCTTTTTTGCATTCATGAACAAAAGCCTTTATTGCAATATGTCTAATTTCAGAATCCGTAAACAACTTACCTTCACCAATCCATTTTTCCCGAGCTTCTTTCTCGAAATTTTTGGTCGTTTTACAATTTTTATTCCTTAATATGCGTTTACTTAACAGACTTGTATCTTTCGACAAACACATTTCAATAACTTTTGAAATGGGAACATCGAGATCAAAATCTGAGATGTACCGAACAAAAAGACCTTTCGGATCAAATGTTTTCTTTTTCGCTCTTTGTTTATTCACCTTGAAACCACTAGCACCTTTCACTTTATTTCCTGCTTCTTTCTCTGTTCTCACAAAGCTTTTTATCCCAAAATTTATCGATTTGCTCTTGGGACACATATAGGATTATCCTTTTCCTGAATATTACTAAACAAAAACCTACAACAATAATAACAATTACAATCCAAATGTCTGACATAATTCTCTACTGCCACATCTCAGATTTATCTGCTTCCAAAATATTTTCAGTTTCATCATCAAGTTCATGCATGAAATCTAACCCTGTCAAACTTTCAATCTCATCTATTGTTGTGATAAACTCAAATAAATATCTCCCGTTCAGATTTTGATTCGGCATTTTAAACGCAATTGTATCTATCGGTAAATTTCCATTATCGCAACAATGAATAGCTATCTTATAGAAATATGTAGGAACTGCCACTTTATTAGACCCTACTGTTTTATCTGCATCGTAGCATATTGGACCTGTAATAATATAAAGATTTTTCTTCTCCTCAGTCCACTCTCTGACTTTTCCCTCTAAAACTCTCCAAATACCGCGATTAAAGCCAACTCCCACCTGCGGAGCCATGTTGGATAAAAGAAAACTCTCAGACATTGTTTTCTCGCTCCTTGCCATATCTCTCGCAGGAGCCAAATGCCCTCTATCATAACCGCTTCCTCTGTAATCTTTCAATTCTGAACGCCCACCTACAGGCAAATCAGTATCAGGTCGAAAATCATTGCTTCTATCAGCATTTTTTATCAGGTATTCATCAGTAAGATGATAGCTTACCCAATCAGCAACTTTCTTGGCATTATCATGGCATACAGTATAGCCTTCCCTGCTAAGAATAGTGCAGTCTGTGCTGGGATAACCATATAGAATATGCTCATTGCTATTATCTTTTTCAGATACAGGTGATTCAACATTTGCGACAGGAGCAAATACTGCTTCTTGCTTTGGCAGGCATCCGAGAAAAAAAAGAAACAAAAAGAATATAGAAAATCCCTTTAAGCTTCTTTTAACAGTTTTTCTTATCCGCATAAAACTATTAATTTCAAATTAAAATAGTTTTCTTTCACTATGATAGTTTAGCAACTTCACTGAAATTTAGCAAATAAAACTTTTCGGGCCAATTTTACCGCCACCCTCACCAATTCACTCATTCCCCTGCCTGTCTTTTTGGTTATCATTCCCTATCCTGCTCTGTCCTTATTGTATGGAGCAGGGTTTTAAGGCATTTTATCAGTATTTTAGTAAAGGACTTGTACAGCAACTAATTTACACAATTTGTTGCATTCTACCACCCCAAAACCCAAACCTCAATAAAATAAAAAACTTACTCTGTCACGATTATTCTCTTGCTGTTTATTTCTTTTGTGTTATACTTACTGCATACTTAACAACAAACTAAACGCATAACGAAAGGAGGCTCTTATGAAAAGGTCATGCGGATTATATGCAAGGGTTTCTACTGAAAGGCAGTCAGAGATAAAAGACGGTTCATTGGATACGCAAATCAGCCGATTAAAAAATTACATCTCATTTCGCTCTCCTTCTGCTTCCAAAGAGTCATGGAAAGTAACAAAAATTTACAGGGAAGAAGGCAAATCAGGCAAAAATATAGACAGGCCTGAATTGCAAAATCTTCTCTCAGACATTAAGACAGGAAAAATAAATGCTGTGCTCTGTACTAAGATTGACAGGATAAGTAGGTCTTTGATTGATTTTTACAAATTAGTGGAATTATTTGAAAAGCATCATATTGAATTTATTTCATTAGAAGAAAACTTTGACACCTCAACGCCAATGGGAAAAGCCATGCTCAAAATTACTCTTGTTTTTGCTGAATTAGAAAGAGAGCAGACCTCAAAGAGGACTAAAGACAAAATGCAGTGGCGGGCAGAGCAAGGCTTATGGAACGGCGGACAGGTGCTTGGGTATGACATAGTAGATAAAAAGCTTGTCGTAAATAAAAAAGAGGCAAAGCTCGTAAAACTTATGTTTGAAAAATATCTTGAGCTTGGCTCTGTATTAAAAGTTGTGGAATGGCTCAACAAGCATGGCTACAGAACAAAGGAGTATATCTCAAACAGAAAAGGCGTTAAAAGAGGAGGTAAAATATTCTTTAACGCAAACGTTCTTCAAAAGCTAAGAAGCAGACTTTATTTAGGCGAGATAGAGCATAATGCTAAAACCTACAAAGGAAGGCATGAGGCGATAATAGATAAATCTTTGTGGAATGACGCAAATAAATTTTTAGAATTGCATGCTCCTACGAGAAAAAATCCGAAAAGGAAAACAACTCATGTTTATCTTTTACAGAGTTTATTGCAATGCGGCTGGTGCGGTTCTTTTATGAGCACAAAATACTGCACAAGCAGGGGTAAATTACACCCTTATTATCAATGCACTAAAAATTCTCATGGCGGAAAAACTGCCTGTGATATGAGATATGTTCCTGCTACTGAGATTGAAAACGCTGTTTTAAAAAAGTTAAAATCAATGGCTCAGGATAAAAAGCTATTGGATAAGATAATCAAAGAGGCGAATGATTCTGTAGATTCCGATATAGGCCACTTAAAATCAGAGAAAATATCGCAGGAAAACAAGCTAAAGGCTGTTAAGGCAAGTATAGATAACATAATTAATGCCATATCAGAAGGCATAGGCAAAACAAAATCTATTTCTATTAAATTAAATGAATTAGAGGCTCAACGAGAAGATTTAGAAAGGGATATTGATACTCTTGGCTTTGAGATAGGCAAAATCAGGCAGCAGGCCTTAAACGCACAGGTAATCCATCAGTCTCTTGTTAAATTCAGCCAGATTTATGATAAAGCTGAGCCTATGGACTTGAAAGAGTTACTGCCTAACTTTGTTCAAAGAATAATCTGGAAACCCACAGAAATAGAAATTGCCCTTTATGACCAACCGATTCAAAAAGGGCAATTCCCATCTAGTAACCACTCCGGCAAAAATGCGCTGGAGTTTGTAGACTGGCTCCCCGGGTAGGACTCGAACTAATGATAACTTGACCTACAATCAAGTGTTCTGCCAACTGAGCCATCTTATACCAATTTTGAGATATCATAAGCCCCTAATCGCCCGCTAAAGTTGTGCCTTTAAGGAGCCGTTAAGAACAGTTTATTTACAAAACCATACAAAACCCTATAAAAGTCTACAAAACAATAAAAAGCGTATCCTCCCTAAAAATAAGGAAAATACGCCTATATACAACAAAAAAGGGAGACCATGAAGTCTCCCAAAATAGAAAAGTGCCGAGGAAGGGAGTCGAACCCCTGACGCAGGGATTTTCAGTCCCTCGCTCTACCGCCTGAGCTACCTCGGCATAAAAAAACACACTTTAGGGTAAACTTAGCAAAGTATAGCATAGATACAAGCTTAATCAAGAATTTTCTAAATATTCCGGCCCCGGCGAGTAGGGCACCTACAGCCACGAACGAGGCCACCCCGAGGAATCTCGCCGAAACCGTATAAAATCAATGAAACTTGCGTTTTTTCGAAGAAAAAACGCTTAGTCGAATTGATTCCGCCAAGAGTCACAAGATTGTTGGGAAAAACTTTATAACATCTTTTCGAGACGAAACTATTTCAACTTATAATTCTACTAACAAATACGCTTAACAATTGTCAACAAAAAAACATCACTATTAAAAATAACAAATCAACCTATTTATTCGTTAAAGCTCTCTCGATTAAAATCCTTAATTTATTAATTTGTGATCTGGGAAGAATAAATTGAGATTTTAGCGTCGGGGTAGCAATCATGAATTCAAACATATTAGAATCATTTTGAACCCTGCGGATGGATACACTCATGCTAAATTTAGCCATCATTCACCTCCTGCAACGAAAAAAATATTTCATTCAATTAACCCAAATACTGCAGTAAGCATTATTTGGGTTAATTGAAAAAATCTCAAAGGATGTGAGAAACAATAAAGCAAGCAGCTATTTCATAGGATAAGAGTTAACCACAACTAAAATTAAGGTGGTTTAATAGGAATGATAAAACATTTATTTTCTTTCTTCCAAAATAGTTATAACTTCGCCCAGTTTTTTCGATATTTCATTTAATAACTCCACCTGCTCGGTCTGGAAACGTTCCTGTTTCTCCTGCATTTGCTTTGCCTGACCGGCCATTTTAGTTATGTCCCCTAATTTATTAAAATCAAACATATTATTCACCTCCTATTTATTCTATTGCTTTATATACTTATGACCTTTTTCACTTTTTATTATTTCTCTAACTGAGAATCAATATAAGCCCTGACTAAACTTTTTAAATCCATGCCTACCCTATCCTTGACAAATCTTTTTATGTCTTCAGCAACCTCATAAACGGAAACATTCTCCCCATGCTTAGTCAACTCTTCATAAGCAATGGCAACTAAGGTCCCAATATCATTATTAGTATAGCCAGGCTGATATTGACGAATACGATTCAAAAGGATATAAAACTCAGCCGGTGAATGCTTATAACTATCAATAATGTGTAACTTATGCTGTACAAGAAATTCCCCGGCCTTGGTATAATTAACCAAGGCAAAAACAAAAAACAAAAGAAAAATTATCACTTTTTTCCACATTTTTATTCCCTCCTAATATTGAAGTTTTACCCCGTTAGAGAAAGCCGCCGATTTTAATCCCACAGGGATAGACCTTCCTATACCTAATTAAGGAAGGGTCTAATCGGCGGTCATTACCGCTTGAAGCTAACGGTGGTTTTCCGCCAGAGGCGGATTCGCCT
>DAOWIN010000087.1 GCA_030640885.1 Candidatus Omnitrophota bacterium | reverse complement strand
TTAGCGATTTGCCAACAGATAAATTGCCGCCATCCTTACAGCTACGCCATTATTTACCTGTTCCAAAATTACAGAATTCTCATCGACAACATCGGCGTCTATTTCCACACCGCGATTTACTGGGCCAGGGTGCATAATTAAAATATCCCTTTTGGCTCTTTTTAGCCTTTGTTTAGTAATTCCAAACTGTTCTCGATACTCTCGCAAAGACGGAATCTGGCAGTCAACAGAGTGTCTCTCCTTCTGAATCCTTAAAATATTCAAAACATCGGCTTTCTCGATTGCCTCATCAATATTATAGGTTATTTCTACACCCATTTTTTCTATCCCTGCCGGCATTAGTGGGGGGGGACCACAAACGGTTACATAAGCCCCTAATTTTTTTAAACCGTGAATATTTGAACGCGCTACCCGACTATGGGCAATATCACCAATAATAGAAACCTTTAAGCCCTGTATCTTTCCCTTTTTTTCGCGAATAGTGAACAAATCAAGCAGGGCTTGTGTAGGATGCTCGTGAAAACCATCTCCGGCATTGAGCACGCCTGCTTTAAGTTGAGAAGCAAGTTGGCAAGGAACACCTGCAGAGCTATCTCTAATTATTATCAAGTCGGCATTCATTGCCTCAATGTTGCGAGCACTGTCCAATAAACTTTCGCCCTTTAAAATACTGCTGTTAGAAGAAGAAAAGGAAACCGTATCCGCACTTAATCTCTTTGCGGCTAACTCAAAGGATACCCGCGTTCGCGTGCTTGGTTCAAAAAACAAAAGAGCTACTGTTTTTCCCCGCAAAGCCGGAACCTTTTTAATCTCCCGCTGGGAAATCTCTTTAAAGGATTGAACACTGTCCAAAATTAGCTCAATCTCCCCTTTGTTCAGATCCTCCAATCCTAATAAATCCTTTTTCTTCCACTGTTTCATAATGTGAATGCAACTCAATTGCTTTTTAAAAGCCTACTTACAGTCTTCAGGACAATTACACTTATTCTCTCCATATCCAAACTCGCAAATTTCATTGCCACAGGGACTACATTGAACCCATGGTATTTCATAGGGCGGAGGAACCACACATCCATTCTTGCAAATATCGCTTTCGGGACTACAAGAATGGTGAAATCTAACAGGACTTATTTCCGACAACCCCTCGCAACAGCGAACACCTTTGTTGTATTCCTCAGGGCGTATCTCCTGTCCAAAAGCGGCGCATTCCCCTTCTTTTCTGCAGTCTTCGGGACAATTGCACTTTGTTTCCCAGTTCTCGCAAGTCCCATTGCCGCAGTTAGAACATACCCCGCTTGGGGCACCTATTAAACGCGTCCATCTGCAATCCTCATCGAACAACTTAGGCCATAATATTACCTTCAAACCTTGACAGCACTCTGTCGCCATATGTTTTTTATACTCGGGAGAAATAGCCCCGGGCAATGCTTCTCCTTCAGCGATACAACCTACGCTGACACAGACATAATTTTCACATTTCATTTGCGCAGGGCAGTTAAAATCATCTTCGCAAGAAAGCGGTTTCTCTTCTGACTGGTCTGCCCAGATATGGCAATTGCTGAGTAAAACAAACCCAATAACCAAAAAGCCCAAAAAATTCTTTACTTTCATTCGCATTTTGCACCTCTTTATTATAGTCTGCGGTAAACAATCGGCAATTTCCTATCTTTCTTCATTGCCTACTGCCTACTGTCTTTTTTGCCTACTGATTTTCGGCATAGCTTCACTTCATCTACCCCATCTACCTCTTTCAGCTTCACTTCTATTGTCTCTGACAAAGAAGTAGGGATATTTTTGCCCACATAATCAGGACGAATAGGCAATTCCCGATGTCCTCGATCAATCAGAATCGCCAATTCTATCTTTTCTGGTCGCCCAAAATCAATTATTGCATCTAAAGCCGCCCGCACCGTCCTTCCGCTGAACAAAACATCATCTACAAGAATAATCCTTTTCCCAGCGACATCAAAATTAATATCTGTTTTTTTTATTATGGGTTGTGGCGAAATATCGCTTAAATCATCGCGATAAAGCGTAATATCCAAAAATCCAATTTTAACATTAGTGCCATTTTTGTCTTTAATCTCTTTGGCAATACGTCGGGCTAAATATGCCCCGCGATTATAGATACCAATAACTGCCAGCTTGCTTCTACTGTTCCTTTCTAAAATCTCACAGCTTATACGCTTAATTGCCCGTTTAATTTCTTTCTCGTCCATTTAAAAAAAAAGCCCTTAACCCCACATCTGTGGAATTAAAGACTGCAAAAATTCCCTTACTAAAATTAAATAAATTTCTCATTTTTCTCCCTTATTAGTCTCGCTGGACTAATTTAAAAGGAATAATACCTCG
>DAOWIN010000129.1 GCA_030640885.1 Candidatus Omnitrophota bacterium | reverse complement strand
TTTAGCATTTATATCTAAGTCTTGAGCCATAACTTTCGTCTTGGCTCAGGATCATCTGTCAAATTTTCTTCGGGCAACCTTACCTTTATCCCGAACCTCTGACCAAAGCGTCAAGGTTCAGGACAGATTTCCCTTCAAAGAAAAAGACCCTTATCCTGCTCCGTTCGCTCACGCTCACTCTCGCAGGCTCAAATTTCCCTTCGGGCAAATTTGTAAGGGATGGTGGAGGCGCGGGGATTTGAACCCCGGTCCCTAAATACTTCTTGTAGGAGCATCTACATACATAGCCTATTGTTTAAATTCACCTCTTTAATCTCCAACAGGCAGGATAAAAAAGAAGCTATCCCAAAAAAATTTCGCCGCCTATCCTTCAGGAAAAGATAATTGGCTATCCTGCTTTATTAATTCATCTTAACCCACAGGCAAATTAAGCGAACCGCTACTGATTAAACAGTAACTAATGCCTCAGAAGTCAAAATTCCTTCTGCTTCTGCTATTGGATTATAGTTGGCATTTATATTTTGTCTGGTGTTTTGCGAGGCCTCCAGACACCTCGATATGCCGCTCTTACCTAGGCATTTAAGTCGAATCCTTTCGCCCCCTTCTCATTTTCGTTGAACGGTTGCACAACTGGAAACGGTTACTGTTGAACATCTTAAACGCAACCTTTCAGCGATGATTTTATCCTTTAGCCCGTAACATACAACTTGCAACCTTCTTTATCTCCTTTTCCGCTTCTTTCTTCTTTATCTTTTCCCGCTTGTCATAACTCCTTTTCCCTTTACACACAGCAATTTCTACCTTTGCCAATCCTTTTTTAAAATACAATTTCAAGGGGATTAAAGCCATCCCCTTTTCGGCTATTTTTGTTTTTAATTTATTAATCTGCCGCCTATGAATTAGAAGTTTTCTCAACCGTAAAGGGTCATATTTTGTATCGCTGTTATGCGAAAAAGGGGCAATGTAAAAATTATACAAGAAAAGCTCATCTTTTTCTACACGGGCAAAACTATCCTTTATGCTTGCCCTTCCTTCCCGCAAGGACTTTACTTCATTGCCTCTTAATTGAATACCTGCCTCTACACTCTCTGAAACAAAATAATCGTATCTTGCTCTGCGATTAGTGGCTACTACTTTCATATTTTATCACATAGGGCTAAAATAGTCAAAATTTATCACTGCGCCAATTTTCTTCTATTTTCTTCAAACTTAGATAGCATTTTTGGCGAAAAGCCTTCTTGATATCCTCTCCCTTCTTTAATTTCTTAAATATCTCTTTAATCCGCCACAGCCCGTATTTTTCAATAATATAGTTTGTAAAGCAAAAGGATTGCTGGTAGGCACGGGTAACTACCTCTCGCGATGAACAACTAAAAGCAATGTTTAACTCCTCAAAAGCAAGAAGCCCCTTTCGTTCTAACATCTTGTAAAAACGCTCTATCTCTTTTAAAGAACCTTTATATTGCTCATATTGAGCGAGACCCTCATTAAGCCAGATTGGACATCTATCATTGGTTAAATCACGCACCAAAACATGGGTATATTCATGACAAAGAACCTCTTTGAGTTTGCCTTCTATATCCAAAACATGGTCAGCAGAAATTCTGATTTTGCCGTCATAAATACCTAAAGAATGCGTATTCACTAATTTTCGGTAATCCTCGCTGGAATAAATCAAAACAACTATTTTATATTCAGGAAAGTAATTAAAATCCTGCCCTACCTCGCGGTAAGCCCGTTCTAAATAATCTCTGATTTTATACTCTTGATTTCGGACAGCATTTTCTTGATAACGAATATCAAAATGGTAATTGCTTACTTTATCTAATTTGCTCTCTACCCCAATCTCCTCTAAAATTTTGTCTAATCTTTGCTTTACTCCCTTTTGCTCGGGATCTATTTCTAAAGACCTCTGCCAGCACTCCTTTGCCTTCTTCATTTTTTGGGTGTCATAATAAACATTTCCCAATAAGAAAAGAGCATTGGAATTGTCCTTTTTGTAAGATAACGCCTGCTTTAAGAAATTTTCGGCTTCTCGGTATTTCTTGTTCTGAAAATATTCATAACCCTGATTAACGCATAAAGCGGTTATGTTTTTAAACAACAAAGGAGTTTCTTGCAACTCTAAAGCTTTCTCTAAAACATTAATCGCTTCTACTGCTTTGCCCTCTTCATCTAATTTTAAAGCATAATTGTTATAGGCAATAGCAAGATTCTTTTTAATAATTTCCTTTTGAGGAAATTGATTTAAAGCAAGTCTGAACTGTCCAATCGCCTCTTTGTATTCTTTATTATTTAATGCCTCTATTCCCTTTTGATTATGGTTTTCTCCGGCAAAAGCATTAGGGAGAAAAAGAAAGGGAAGGAAAAAAATTAGAAAAATTTTTAGTTTTTTAGACATTGGAATTGGTGCCGAAGAAGAGATTCGAACTCTCACTCCCTTGCGGAAACTAGCTCCTGAAGCTAGCGCGTCTGCCATTCCGCCACTTCGGCATATATGATTACACAATATCGGATTTTTTAATCCGATATTAAAATCTGATCCCAAAATCCTCAAATTCACCGCTGGGCTGTCCCCATAAAATTTCTACATCTCTGATATATTTTCCCAGAACCCCGCTCTTAATTTGTCGCATAAAATCATTAATCTTACTCTTTTCTCCCTCTATGACCACCTCTACCCGCCCATCTCTCAAATTTTTCACCCAGCCCTTTAAACATAGAGAAAGAGCAATTCTTTCAACAGTAAATCTAAAACCTACTCCTTGAACATAACCAGAATAAAAAAGGTGAGCAGACAAAATCACCTCTCCACCCCCGTTTTCTTAACCTTATATTTTAAAAAGCGACAAAAACGCAAAATGGCAGAAAAACTGACAATTTTTTGCTGTTTTCTGCCATTTTTTCTGTAGATTTTTGTTTAATTTAATGATTAACTAATTTGAATGCGGCTAAGGTTATTAATAAACCAGCAATTAACACTCCGCATAGCATTGCTGTCCAAGCAGAACCTCGTTTTATTCCCAATAAAAATGCCGCTATTGAACCTGTCCAAACACCTGACCCGGGCAAAGGTATTGCTACAAACAGCATTAAACCAAACCAGCCATATTTTTCTATTATTCCTGCTTTTCGCTTGGTGCGTTGGAAAATCCATTGCAAAATATTATGTCCTATTTGCCAATGCTTATCAACCCAATCGGAAAAATGCTCTAACAGCCATAGTATCGGAATTATAGGAACTAAATTACCTAATACCGAAGCAATAAAAACATAAAGCGGCGGTAGATGAAAATTGGCTATTGCTACAGGAATCGAACCTCGCAGTTCAGTAACTGGCAACATTGCTAAGAAAAAGGTAATGATCAATTTATTTAGCATCAACTAAGCTGCAAGCTTCAAGCTACAGGCTGCAAGCAAGAAAAAAAGAAAATCTTATATCTTAGGTTTCTTACCTGCGGCCTGCGGCTTATACTTCTATCACCTTCCCCGCTCCACCTTCAATGTATTTTTTGGGATATAAAGATTTTATTTCTGCTTTAAATTGAGTGCAGTGGGTGGGGCAAATTAATTCTAAATCCTTGACCAAATTAAAATTGTTAAATCCATGCAAGCCACCGATAATCGTATAAGGTTTGCCAAATTGGGAAGCCGCTTTAATAATATTTTCCAAACCGGGATGAGAACACCCGACAATTACAACCAACCCTTTTTTTGTTTTGACTATCAGTGATTGTTCGATACGATTAAGCTCGCCCGTAGAAAAAATATTCTCGGCAATCTGCAATGGTTTCTCACTAACAATCTGCTTTCTTTCAAAAGGGCAAGAATAGGAGTTTGGAATATAAATTTTAACATCTTTGTTTATATTGAGAAAATCGGCAAGTCCGCCGGTATGGTCCCAGTGAGAGTGAGAAATAAAAACCTCTTTAATCAACGATGGGTCTATATTGAGTTTTTTTATATTATCAAGAAATATAAAACCATGGGCGCCAGTGTCAAAAAGAATCTGTCTATGCCCTATTTCTACAAGACAAGAAAAACCCCAATCAGCTTTAAGACCCTTTTGGTTCACCCTGTTAGAAAGTTTGCTTGTTTGAGATGAAAAGGGCTTTTTTCTAACGGGGTAAACCGTATTATCATAAATAATAGTAATCTTTAATTCATCTTGCATAAAAGCGTTTCTTAATTCTTTTGCCCGCTAAAAACAGCATCGGTTTCTCTAAACTTCTTGGCAACTTCTATCATATTTTTTAAACCTTTCGCAACCTCTTCCATCTGTCGAGTTTTCAAACCGCAGTCTGGATTTATCCAAAAATTCTCTTTGGGCAGTATTTCTAAAGCCCGCTGGATAATCTTTTTCATATCCCCGCACTCCGGAACAAGCGGAGAATGAATATCCCAAACACCTAAACCGATCTGCTTTTTGAAATCAACCCTCTGAAAATCCTCGACAATACCACCCTTGCTTCTTGCCGCCTCAATCGTAATCACATCAAAATCCATTTTAATAATATGCTCAATAATCTCTCCGAACTCTGAATAGCACATATGAGTATGAATTTGCGTTTCCGGCTTTGATTGAGAGGCTAAATTAAATGATTTCACCGCCCAGTTAAAGTATTTATCCCAGTCTCTTTTTTTGAGCGGTGCCCTTTCCCTAAAAGCTGGCTCATCAATTTGAACAATTTTAATACTTGACTTTTCATAATCCTCTATCTCGCTGCGCAAGCATAGGGATATTTGATAAGCAACATCAGACAAAGGAATATTATCTCGGACAAAACTCCAAGCAATTATAGTTACCGGACCTGTCAGCATCCCCTTGAGCGGCTTTTTTGTTAAGCTCTGAGCAAAATTAATTTCTGCGAGGGTTATAGGTTGCGGTCGGGAAACATCACCATAAATTATTGGCGGACGATATACCCTTGTCCCGTAGGAAATAATCCACCCATTTTCAGTACTGGCAATACCATCTAATTTTTGAGCGAAAAATTCTACCATATCTGTTCTTTCAAATTCACCATGTACAAAGACATCAAGCCCCAAATCCTCTTGTAATTTAATCAAGTTGTCTATTTTGAATTCAACAAATTTTCCATATTCTTCCTGACTTAATCGGCCTTTTCTAAAATCGGCTCTTTTCTTTCTTATTTCTTTGTCCTGAGGAAAACTGCCTATAGTCGTCGTTGGAAATAGAGGCAAGCCCAAAATTTCCTTTTGTTTTTCTAATCTCTGCTCGTAAGGAATCAGCTTTACAAAATCCTCATCTTTTAAATCAGCAACCTTTTTTTTAATCGTTTCGTTGACTCCAAAATCTATGTTTTCGTTCCAATTTTCCGCCGCTGTTAAATCACCCTTACAAGCTTCATCTATCAATTTAAGTTCCTGCAGTCTTTCCTTTGCAAAAGATACCTTTTTCAATAATTTTTCATTTAGGTTTTCTCCCTCTGTGCTCAGCGGCAAATGATAAAGAGGACCTGCGTTTGAAATGGCTATGTTCTTTGCATAAAGAGACAACTGTTTTGTTAGCGCAACAGTATTTTGAATATTCGTTCTCCAAATATTTCTTCCATTTACAACACCGGCGATTAAAAGTTTATCCTCGGGGAAACCACATTTCTTAATATTCTCTAAATTCTCTTTACCATTCACAAAATCCAAACCTATGCCTTTTAACGGCAGTTCGTAAAGGTCTTTTAGGAAATCCACTGAATCATAATAAGTAAAAAGATAGATTTTGGTATTCAGATTTTCAAATTTCTTATAGGCTTCTTTAATAAAACTTATCTCTTCTTGAGATAATTCCATAACAAAAGCCGGCTCGTCAAAATGCACTTCTTCAAAATCCTTTATCAATTGAAAATATGCATCGGCTAATGACAAAAGAAGGTTTCTGGTATTTTCTTTTTTAGTGTTCTTGCACAATTTCAGAAATGTCCAGGGGCCAATAAAGTAAGGAATACCCTTTTTAAACAAATCTTTCTTTTCTGCGGGTTTGTTCCAAGCCGCCCTAAAATTGGCTGAATTCAATACCGGCACTAAATAATGATAGTTAGTGTTAAACCATTTGGTCATCTCTAAAGCATTTTTCCCTCTGCATAAATCGTAATATTTATCCAATCCCCCGCAGTCATAGACACCTAACATCGCCGCTGTATCGAGCATATTATCGTAAAGAGTCATTTCGCCAACAGGAAACTTGTCCACATATTGCTCATAGGTAATTAAAATATCCTCTTCTAATTTTTTAATTCTATCTTTTAACTCCTGCTCTGAAATCTGCTTGCTCCAAAAACTCTCAATAGCCCTTTTAAATTCTCTATTCTCCCCTAACCTTGGAAAACCATAAGCATAAGTTTGCATTTTTTCTCCTTATTCGTCCCCTCCCCTGCACTGTAATATAAATTATGGAAAGATTTTGATAGAGAATTTTGCGTTTTGAGCGAACATTACTTTTTTTAGCTAAAATTAAGTTGAGGCAGGAAATGGCGAAAATCATGTTTGAAGCCCGCCGAAGTTCTGAAATGTTTCAGAACGAAGACGGGCAAGTTTGATTTTTGCCCTGCCGAGATGCAAATTTTAGCGTTAAGAAAAAAGTAGAGAACGAGAAATGTAAAATTCTCTATCAATTAACTTCATAATACATTACATCCTCTGGGGAGCAGAAATTCCCAATAGATTCAATCCCTTTTGGAGGACTATTTTGGTGCAATTTACTAATAATAAACGAGCAGAGGTTAATTTCTTATCTTCTGTAACTACTCGGTGCTGGTCATAAAAACTATGGAAGGCAGAGGCTAATTCTTGCAAATAAATGGTAAGCCGATGCGGTTCTAATCGCCGGGTAATCAACTTCAAAACATCGGGAAACTCTCCCAATTTTTTGATTAGTTCTATCTCCTTTTTTTTGTTCAGCAAGGATTGCAGATCGGGAGAAACCTTTATAGAAAGGTTTGAATCTTTGGCAAATTCAATAATATTGCAGATTCGAGCGTGCGCATACTGAACATAATAAACAGGGTTTTCCAAATTCCTCTTTTTTGCTAATTCTAAATCAAAATCAAGATGGTTATCGCTTCGCCTGCTAACAAAGAAAAAACGGCTTGCATCTTTGCCAATTTCTTCAAGAAGTTGGCGCAAACTAACAAACTCCCCTGCCCGCGTAGACATCTTTACCTTTTCTTTGCCGCGATATAGGGTTACCAATTGAACGGTTAAGATGGAAATATCCTCTGGCAAATAACCGAATGCCTGCAATGCCCCTTTTATCCGCGAAACATAACCGTGATGGTCAGGGCCCCAAAGATTAATAAGCCTTGCAAATCCGCGTTGATGTTTATTTTGGTGATAAGCAATATCCCAAGCAAAGTAGGTAAATTTGCCATCGCTTTTTATTACTACGCGGTTTTTATCATCGCCAAAATCTGTAGATTTAAAAAAAACTGCTCCTTCCTGTTCTAAGATATATCCCCTTTTTGCCAAATCATCAATGACTTGTTTAATTCCCTCTTTTGTCAACTCTTTTTGGCTAGTCCAAACATCAAAATCCACTTCAAAATCGCGCAAATCTTTTTTCATCTGTTCTAAAATCAACTCAACGGCAAATTGACTAAAGAAATTTACATCTTTCTGGCGAGCATTTTCTTTTTCTCGTTCAAAAATAGTCTGGGCAATCTCCTGAACATAATGCCCGTGATAGCCATTGGCAGGAAAAGAAACCTTATCCTTTAAAATCTGGCGATACCTCGCCCGTGTTGATTCGCCCAGCAAATCTATCTGCACCCCTTCATCGTTGATGTAGTATTCCTTGGTTACCTTATATCCCTGATCGGTTAGGATATTTGATAATGTATCGCCCAAGGCGGCTTGTCTCCCATGGGCAACGCTTAATGGTCCGGTAGGGTTAGCACTCACAAATTCAATGTTCACTTTCTTGCCCCTACCTATATTTGAACTTCCATAACCAATTCCTTTTTCATCTATTTCCTTAAGAATAGCAAACAAGGAAGCCTCTTTGAGAAAAAAATTAATAAAACCGGGAGGAACAAATTTGATATCCTCAATTTCTCGTTTTAAAAATTCATTCTTATCTAACTCTTTCTTTAGCTGTTTAATTATGCTTTCTCCTATTTCTTGCGGTTTTTTGTTTAAACGACTGCCGACCTGCATAGCGGCATTTGTGGAAAAATCACCAAATTCCTTTTTTGGCGGCTTCTGCAAAAAAACCTTTATTTCCTCGCCAAAATTATCCTTAACTATTTTTTTAATTAAAGTTGAAAGTTTAGATTTAAGCATTATAAAACCTTGCTTTTAATTTTTAAGAGGATTTTTGATTTTAAACTGAAACGTGAAAATCCTGATTTAAAATTTCTTTTACTCTCATTACGGACAACTGCCTGTCTGCCATTTTAGACAGGGATAACTGTTAGGGCTAGTTTCAATCTTCCAGATGTCGGTAAAATCCCATCCTGTATATGTCGTTTGGAGTTTCATATCTGCTGTTAACTCGCCTGTCGCCCCTGCACAAAGTGGATCATCGCCACAACCGTCAGACTGATCCGATGTAGTTGTATTCCAATAAGAGTTTGATATCTGATGCGAATTATTTTTACCGATAAAACCACCAGGATCAGAACTAGCGCTCACACTACCGGTAGAATAGGAATTAGAGATAAGTCCTTTTAGTGGAGATGTTATATCACTTCTTTCGCCAACCAAACCGCCAATAGACGAACCGCCAGTTACAGCACCAGTAGCATAGGAATTATGGATATATCCTTTTTTTTCTGTGCCAGAACGACCGAGATAACCGACTAAACCTCCGAGATAATCACCACCAGTTACAGCGCCGGTAGAATAAGATTTATTGATATCTGCCATTTCAATATAACCAACTAAACCACCGAAATAATCACCACTTTCAGTACTCGTTACGCTACCGGTAGAATAAGAACCTGTAATTTTGGTATTGCCATAAATACAACCAATTAAACCTCCAGCAATCCTCTTAATATTTATATCACCGGTAGAATGACAATTGGTTATAGAAATATTGTCTCCGCTAACATAACCAACTAAACCACCAGCGGAATAAATATCACCTGTCACATCGGCTTCAGAATAACAATTGGTAATTGTAACACTACCACTCCTATCACCAAGAACACCCACTAAACCACCGAAATAACCCCAACCGGAATTTGTGGTATTTACTTCACCTACAGTATGGCATTGAGTAAAAACACCTCCGTCAATACCTCCTGCTAAAACACCAACACTGTCCTTGCCGATTATTTTAGGTATATTGGGCGGACTCGCACCATCATCTTCAACGTAACAATCAGTGATTGTAACTTGGGAACCATAACCAATTAAGCCACCAACTCTGTATCTCCCCTTTATACTAACATTCGTCAAACCGACATCCTTAATTCCACTTCCTGAAATATGACCAAACAAACCAACGCAATCATCGCTAGGTCCGTTTCCGTTTCTGTTAATGTAAAGATTCTGTATCTCGTAACCTTTGCCGTCAAAGTTTCCGGTAAAAGGGGTAAACCAACTACCGATTGGCTCAAAACCATTGCCATCTGTCCAAGAACCGCTATAACCTGCGGGATGATTAGCAGAATTTGTCATAGAACAATCAATATTGCGACTTAAACAATAATCTGCTGATAAATCATTCTGCATATCTTGCAATCCTTGGCAGGTAGAAATGCAGGAGTCAATAGGAAAGATTGTGGTAAGACTAAATTTGGCACAGAAACCGGGGACAGCAGTCAATAAAAGAAAAGACACTGCCCATACTAATAAAAAAAACGGGTCGCGACTATGTTTTTTAAACATCATTTACCTCCTCGGTTTAAGATATGGGTAAAGTTTCGCTTTGCCGAATTGATAAATTCCGCCAAACCAAAACTTTACCCTTTCGCAAGTAAGTTATCAAAAGAAATATTGTCAATTATTGTTTGCAAATAAAGCTTCATTTTTTATCGCTTAACAATTTTTTATCCTGTGGCTTTTTTAGATAATTTTTTTTGGAAACAATTGATTTTCTCAGCCGTTTTTCTAATTTTTTTCTCGCGCCGCCAGCAATAGCTCCACCGGCTTTTGAGTCTGATTTCAATTTCGGCATACCTTTGGAATTTTCCGTGCGGTGAATTTCCGTAGTAGCGCGTTCGCCCAGCATTGTAAAAATTAATTCTAAATCGTCCATGTGGTCCTGTAAATTTTCCCGCTTTAAACTTTTAATCTTTTTATACTGGCTTGGCGTTACTCCGAAAGCCGTCTTAGAAATTTCCGTAGTCAAAATTTCATATTCTCGTTGTTCTTTAGCGCCCCGTTTCTGCCATTTACCCCGTGGGATAGTAAACATCCAACGGGGTGAATCCAATCATCACTATAACCCTTGAGTTTATAAAGCATTCTTGTCCGCTTTGTCGCCAATTCAGGATTTTCTATTTCCTGCACTCTTTCGTAACCAACTTTTGCCAGCCAGCGCTTAGATGGTTCAGCTTTGGGCGATGGAATGGATTGGATAATACGAAAAATGCCTTCTGTATCAGCGCAATTTAGTTCCTGTTTGCCTCCAGCGGTTTCTATGAAAAGGAGGGTGACAATTTGTCCCCACCCTTTACCAATCTCTTTATCGCGAATACGCATTTTGCGAATATAGTCTTTAACATTGGGTGTATCAGTAAGCGCCACTACAATGTCATTTACTACAAACCACCATTCATTGTTATGAATGGTTTTTCTAATTTTCCTGCCTTTAAATAAAGCAATTTTTGTTGTTTTCATATTTCAAACAACCACTTGGCATTTTCCGTAGTTGTTTTTACTACCTCTCCAAAAGAAATACTTTTTATTCCAGACAAGGTTTCGGCTACATATTTCACATAACTCGGTTCGTTTCTCTTGCCACGTTTTTGTTGAGGAGCCAAAAAGGGGCAATCTGTTTCCAAAAGAATCTTTTCTAATGGAAT
>DAOWIN010000022.1 GCA_030640885.1 Candidatus Omnitrophota bacterium | reverse complement strand
TTATGATAGTTATATGAGAGCCAAACAATATCCCGAGCCCCATATACGCAGAGCTGAATACATAAAAAACTATGTTCTGACCTTTGCGGCAATTTTAGTATCTTTTTTTGTTTCTCCCAGCCCCATTCTTTTTGTGATAGTCAAGAGAATAATCAGTGAATTTGCCGATTTAAAAATCGATTTAATGAGTGGTGGCAGAATATATAAAATTGGAAAGGATATAAAAATGGCGATAACAGGCAAAGAAGTAAAAATACATAGACAAAACGAAACAAGCTATATTGATATAGAGGGAAACCGCGGTTTTTACAATAAATGGATGAAAAATAGAGAAAAGACAGCAGAGGAAATAGAAGGATTGGAAATTAGTAATGTGTCAGATAATTTGAGAACGGATATTGACAGGGTTTTGCCGCATAATCTTAATCAGAAGGATGAATTGAAAAAATTTGCAGAGGAAATCTTAAGAGATGCCAAAGCATTTAGCTTGACAGAGGAAGGAATTAATAAATTGTCCGAAAACAAGCAATACAATAATACAATGGAAAATATCCATAGAAGTATAAAAAAGAAATATGATGAATGGATTCCTAAACACAGCTTGAGAGAAAGAGTAGCTATAGCATGTCTTTTGAGCGAACCGCAAATAGAGGCTTGGGCAGGAATGTTAAAATACGAACACTTCAAATCAAGAGATATAACAGTTTCCATTATTGAACAAAATGAAGCTAAAGATATTGGATTTAGCGATGAAAGGATAACGCAAGGAGTTTTTGGCGATGCGGATACGGGGTGCATTGTTATTATAGATAAAGGATGGGATAAATTGGAATTGTTATTTAAAATAGAACACGCAAGGGCAAAATTAGAGATATTTAGTAATACCTGCGGGAAAATTATCCATAATTTAAAAAATGAGGCAGAAATTGGACGATTCAGCCGTTGTCTTATAACCTATCATTGCCAATGGTATAAGTATAAAACAGATCCGTGGCATCAACAAATTCGCGCCATAGTTGATGGTAGAAGAAAAGAATTGATGTTTGAATATACGAGGGAGCTTTTTAAGTTAGGGAATTTGGATGAAAAAGCATTAAAAACTTTAGAAGAATTTAAGAAATTTTACGCTTTGCGGCAAAAATTGCCCCGAGATTTATTTAATAGAGAAGAAATAAAGAATTTTGCTGCCTATAATTTTGTTTTGCAGTTTATTAAGTTTGCAGAGATAAGGATTATAAAAAGGGAGGGAAAATTAAGCGATAATGACGCTAAAAAAATTCTTGATGAAATACTTTACTACTATTCTGCTAAACCAGATTTAAGCAAAAACATTTGGAATGCAATTAGCGAATGGACAATGATGATGGAGAGGGAAGATGGGAAAAAGAAGACTTTTATTGAAAAAAGCATTGATTTTCTTGATGAAAAGGTTTTAACGACCAAGACCATTCTTTTCTTAACTACAATTCTACTTCTAATCATTTACTTATTGAACCATAACTTATCGCTTTCTTTGTTTAGTTTAGGGGGATTGTGGATAGGAGGAATAGTTGCGGGGATATCGCCATTCGGGGGGAGAGCGGCGCAAATGGAAAGAGAGGGGACGACTGCGGAATTTTCCGCCGCTAAAGTCGGCGGCAGGGAAGAAGATTCTGTAATAGAATTTACTTATCCCTTAAGAGCCCTTGCTATTCAAGAATTACTTGCTTTGATTGGCCATAGCATTCCGATTCAGAAAATAGATAAGCCAACCGTAAAAAAGATGAAAGGTTTGAAAACTGTTTCCGAGAAAGAGATGTTTAAAGCGACAACAGAGAGATTAAATCTTGAAACCTTGCAGGTAATGCGAATTTTAAAAAAAGAAATCCCTCTTGAAATCTGGGAGCAAATAGGTTCAATAATAGGATTTTTGCATAAAAATGGCTTAGGCCATAGGGATTTTGCTATTAGAAATATGCTTGTTGGTGAAAAAGATGGAAAACCGCATATATATATCAAAGATATGGAAACAGCAAATTTACTTGGCAGGACATCAAGTAAATTTGGGGTTGAAATGGATAAAAGCGGTGAAGAGTTATGTTTTTGGGAAGGTATAGAAGTTGACAGGGGTGATGAAGTTGAAAATATGGTTTATGATTTTTACGCCCTAACAGATAGAGAAGAAGAACTTGAGGTAATGGCAAAGGCATACGAACGCGAATTTACCAGCGATCCAATGACTTTTAGGGGTGAGCCGATTCATGATATGAGAAGATTAAAATTTGTAAGGGATATTGTTGCAGATGCAAGAATAGCCTTTTTAACATATGTAATAAGCTTGGAAAACCGTTTAGAAGAGGTTAGCGATTCGAGAAAAAAGCTTTGTGATTTTCAGCCTCAGAGTTATGGGGTTGAGATAGGCGATTGTGAGATTGATTTTATGACACCCGAAAAATATGGCTGTTATGGGCTGTCAAAAATAGAGATAGATGAGAAAAATAAGAAAAAAACACTGTTTGTTCACCGATTAGTTTTTGAATATTTGCAAAAAGGGGTTTTGCCTGAAGGTATTGCAACGGCAAGGGAATTTTTAGAGCTGCTTACTAAATGTAGAGAAATAGAGTATGAGGCGTTATATGAACCAAGAACGGCTATAGGAGGTGCTTTTGTTCACTATCTGATAGATAATGGATATCTGATAGGCGGGCGTATTGCCTATAGCAACGAAACATTCGCTGAGTTTTTGTTAAGGATTTTGCGTTATAATTTGTTGCATTTTAATCGCGATCAATTAAGCGAGGGAAAAATGTGGTTATCTGTCCTTGAATTTGAAAGAATGCTCGCCGCAGCTGAATTAGAGAAATTAGTGCAGAATCTATTTTTAGATTATAAAAAGGCAGAGACAAAAGGAAAAAAGTTAAAAAAAGAATTAATAGCGAGAGAGATAGGCGAAGTTATGCATAAGATAGTTATGCTTGCCGCAGGAGATAATTTTAGCGCAAAAGATATTAAACTAAATGATGCTGGTAGTTTAATAGATGTTTTATTTGAGACTAAGGCATTGGAGGTGGTAAAAGATAGGTCTTGGGAGGAGCAGTGTAGTGTTATTTCCTATATAAAATACAATATTGTCGGTGCGGCTAATTTGCAAGATGAAGCCGTAAAAAGAGCGATTTTGCTCTTGGCAAAATATGCAGATGCCCAAAATTCTGTCGTGGCTGAACAATGCATAAGCAGTATAGCCGATATAATTTCAGCGCACAAAGAAAGATTTGCTTCTGATGAAGATTGGAAAGAATATTTGCGAGGGCTATTTTTTACTGCTTTGAATAGAGGTTTTTGGAGCAAACAAGAAGCAGCTGAACTTTCGCAAAAATTAAGCCTTTTGAAAATAGACACGGAAAACATTGTAGAAGTAAGGGGTAAGATATACTTTAGAAGCGAAGTATTGGCGAGATTATTGTCTAAATTTGCAGGATATAATTCTCAAGGGGGTTTTGGGCAGAGCAAAAGGGATGGACTATCACATAGAGATTTAGAGCGGGTTGCTGATATCTGCAAAGGGAATATACCTCCGGGACAATTGGAGCGGGTATTTATGGTTCTTAGCGGACTATTTGCTAAGACAAATAATAGGCAAGTGCTGGAAACAGTTATCGAGATTATTATTGCCCGCATAAATCTGAACAGAGGAGATATTAGGAGAGAGGTTCTAAACTCGCCTGAAGGGGAAAGGGGCTTACAAATAGCCGCAAGCGGAATTGAGAACCATTTAGAATTTTACGCTCAAAAGGGAACAAAGATAAAGAAAGATGTTGAATCTGAAGAGCCAATAGTTGTTGTTAAAGAAGGGCGGACAGCGGCAATAATTTTTGACAGTTTAGCAGATGTCAAAATTGCGCTTTCTGCGATAAATGATAATGAAGAAATTGCTGTTATCGGAAAATCTTGGGGAAGGACCGATGATTCGGAAAGAAAGGCATTAGCCAAAGCTGTACTTAATGCCATTAGAGAACTATGGTCTAAATCGGGGATTAAGTCTGCCGACGATGATAAAACAGAAATAATAACCGTTGCAGAATCTCTAAAAAATGACGAGGAATTTAAAGGCGCGGCGAGAAAACAGGTAAGGGCATTAGGAAGGCGAATTTTGGAAAGAATAGAAAGGAAGCCAGGGGGAAAGCAGATAAAGAAGTTGGGGAAAACAGATAAAACAGCGTATGCGATAAACCCCATAATGAGTAATAAAGGTATAGTAGAGTATCTTTTGGGACCGATTATTTCCCGCGAGGGCATTCCTCCTTATGCCATAGATGTGATAGTTGCTGCCGTAGCAGTTTATAATGAAAAAGGGAAATATAACGAAAAAGAGATTGTTGCCTCTGGCTTGGTTACTCAGAGGGAAATTGATGTGACAAAAGATGCTTTGCGGCCTATTTCGCTAACTTTTTTGGTAAAGGCTATTGCTCCAATGGGTAGATTTGAAGAAAAAGATCGGGAAAATATGTCCGATTTTCTTAGAGAACTTAAAGAAGAAGAATTGGTTGCACTGCAATTATTGTTATTTTGCTATATACAATTAGTTGAACGTGCAGATATAGATACTGTTTTATCTATATCAAAGGAAAAAGTTGATGAAATAATTTCATGGGCTTGGGATAACAAGTATATTTATGAACATTGGGAACAAATAAATCTTACAAATTTAGGCAAGGAATTAGTAAAGAAATTATTGGCTGGTGAGCAGTATCCTGATTTTGAAAAAAACCAAATCGTGGAAAGCAAAAGTAAAGTTATTAAAAAGAGTCCAATAATGTTAGCATTAACACTATTACTCGCAGGAGTTGCAGTTAATTCTGGGGCAATCAGGACAAAAAAAGAAAATGAATTTATCGGAGAAAAAGGACTTGAGAAATATTTGGAAAATCTTCTTGCTACCAAAAAGCTTTCAGAAATAAAAATTATGCAGATTGTTGCGGAGAGAGCGGAGAAGAATAGGCAGATTCGCGCGAATGATTTAAAGAAAATAGTCGAAGAAAGCGGATATGAAGTCGCAGGAATTGTGCGTGCAACCTTAAATGAACTTGTTGAAAAAGGCGTATTAAAGTCGCCAGAACAGACACAATATAGGTGCACTTTATATTCTTTTTCCAGCAATGAGGCAAAAGAAGCCTTTACATCCCTTGTCCATAAATTGATGCCCGCAAAAAAAGATAAGAAATCTAATCAGAAGAAAAACGAGAAGTCCGTAGTTCCCAGAGATGAATCTTTATGGAAAAAAATTCTATCCAAAAGAGGAAATCCAGCTGTTATCAAAAAATTCTTAAAGAACCCCAGTGCCTTAAATGAAAAAGAAGTGGAAAGATTAGCATCGGTATTTAGTGAGCTTTTTGAATTTGAGCAGCATAAAGCAATGTGGTTGATAGAAATAGCCCAAGGGATACCGGCGTCAGAAAGATATGTTGGTAAAGCGTTAAAAGTCAGGTTTAAACGAGAGCTTAAGGCGGG
>DAOWIN010000143.1 GCA_030640885.1 Candidatus Omnitrophota bacterium | reverse complement strand
TGCTCAAAATGCAGATCTGAAAGTGAAACTAGGGGCTGTTAAGGAGTATAATGCTTTAAAGCAGCGTGTTACCAAAAAGATAGATGCTACTGTTACCAATAATTCGGAGTTGACTGAAACAGAGAAGCAAGATATAAGAAACTAATTGTATGGCAGAAAGCAGATGATTTGGCTTATCAAGTATATTTAGAGACTAAGAAATTTCCTAAAGAAGAAATCTATGGAATTACTTCCCAATTGAGAAGAGCGGTGTTATCTGTTCCCACTAATTTGGTTGAAGGAACAGGTAGGCAGGGAAATAAAGAATTAAAACACTTTGCAAACATTGCTCTTGCTTCATTAGCCGAGACAGAATACCTTTTGGATTTCAGTTTGAGGTTAGGGTATTTTAATCAAGACAATCACGGCAACTTGCAAAGTTTGCGTCAGGAAGCTGGAAATTTATTATGGAAATTTTATCAAAGTCTGTAAAAAGCCACCCAGCAACCAGCTACCCAGTCGCCCAGCTGGGGAACTGGGCAACTGGGTGACCTTCTTCTAATTGGGTGACTGGGAAACTGGGTGCCCTTCTAATTATGATAAATATCTTGATAATTGATAAAGAGCGTATGGTGCGTCAGCTATTGGGGGAAGCCTTGGATGGGGCTGAATATCACACTGAAGCAACAAGCAATGTTGCTGATGGGTTAGAATTGCTAAAACAGAAAAAATTTGATATTCTTCTTATTGATTTAAAAATGCCCGAGGTGAAAACAGACAAGGTTTTGGAAAAGATTAATCAGCAACAAAATGATATTTCAATTATTGCTCTTGTTCCCTATTCTTCAGTGAATTTAGCTATTAAGGTCTTATCCGAGAAGAAAATTTTTGATTATATAACCAAGCCCTTTAATATAAAAGAATTAGAAATGATTTTACGGCGAGCAATGGACCGTCAGAATCTTTTGCATCAAGTTGGAGAAAGGGATTTGTATCAGGAGATGGCAACTGTTGATGGACTCACCGCTGTTTATAATCGTCGCCATTTAGACGAAATACTTCCACACGAAATTGAACGAGCAAAACGCTATCGCCAACCATTATCTTTGTTAATGATAGATATTGATGATTTCAAAAAATATAATGATACTTATGGACACCCTGCCGGAGATAAGTTACTCAAGGCCTTATGCCAGCTTTTGTTGGGTGCATTGCGAACGACAGATATGGTGTTTAGATATGGGGGCGAGGAATTTGTTGTTCTTCTCCTGCACACATTTAAACAAGAGGCGTTTGAGGTTGCTAAGCGTTTACTTAATTTAGAGAAACAAGAATTGCCAATTACGGTTAGTATTGGCCTATCCCATCTCTTAGACGATGGAGTATTAAGTAAGGACGATTTAATTGAACAGGTAGATAAGGCCTTATATCAAGCGAAGCAGTCGGGAAAGAACCAAATATGTTTGTACAGTGAAGAGACGGGGTAAGAAGGTCACCCAGTTTCCCAGTGAGTTTTGCTGGGGGTCTGGGAGACTGGGAGTCTGGTGGTTTAAAGATGTTCAAAGTTAGCATTCTCAATACTGAGAAGATACTTTATCTGGGTTTGAGTGAAGAGGTAATTCTGCCTAGCGAAGATGGGGAGCTTACTTTATTAGGTTTTCATCAGCCTATTTTAACCCGCCTAAAGCAAGGAATAATTGAAATTGACAGACATTGGTTTTTTTCTATTCAAGATGGCATTGCTCATATGCAGAGAGGTGAGTTGGTAGCGATTGTGGAATAGCAAGCTGCAAGTTACAAGCTGCAGGTTGCAGGTAAGAAAAAGAAAGAAAATCTTATAATTTAGGTTTCTTGCTTGTAGCTTGTAGCTTGAAGCCTGTAGCTTGAACATGCAAACCTTTTCCATTATTCTAATGCTATTTATCAGCACATTGGGGCCATCTTTGGTAATTGCCTATGTTGGCTTTGGAGCAGTAAAATCATTAGGACGCAACCCCTCGGCGGCTCCCAAGCTTTTTTTAGCAATGATAATTGCTTTTGTGTTTGCCGAGGCAATTGCTATTATTGGTTTGTTAACAATATATAATTTATTTAGATGAAAAATAGTTACCCAGTCTCCCAGACCCCCAGCAAAACTCACTGGGAAACTGGGTGACTGGGAAACTGGGGGACTTTTAAAGTATGCTTCCTCAACTAATTTTTATTTAAGTTATCACTTTTGTTTTTCTTATTCTTTTTTTGCGACTGCTTTTCCAGCGCAATCTCAGTTCTGCTTTAGGCAAACTGCATCGATTTAATCAGGCTGTTTTGGGAAAAGAAGAAGGTTTAGAAAAGAAACGCAAGGAGGTGGAAAAGGAATATGCGGGGAAGATGCGCGAAGTAGAACAAGAGGCAAGAGGGATAAGGAACAAGGCCGAACAAGAGGCTTTGGAGATTAAAGATAAAATTTTGGAAGAAGCGCAAAGAGAAAAGATAAGGATTGTTGAACAGGCAATAGCGGAAAAGGAAAGGAATGCAAAAGAACTAAAAACAAAGATGGTTCGGGAAAGCATATCTTTAGGTTCAAATTTAATAGAGTATGTATTTAGCGGGGGGATTAAGCAAAGTATTCATATCCAGCTTGTAGATGAATTGATTAACAGTTTACAGTCTACAGTTAATAGTTTGCAGTCTGCAGATTGCAAGCAGGCAGAAATAAGCTCTGTTTATCCTTTAGAAAAACAACAGCGGGAGGAGTTTAAAAAGGTGCTGGCGGAAAAAATTGGGCAGTCTATAGAACTAAAAGAAAAGATAGATAAAGAAATAATTGGCGGAGTGATTGTAAAATTAGATGATGTTGTAATTGACGGAAGTTTGAGGAATAAACTGCAGAAGGCAATGGAGAAATTAGAAGAACTTCATAGAAGTTAAGAGAAAACATCAACGAATTTACTAATGTTTTTATTCGTATATTCGTAGAGATTAGTAAATTCGCTGATTAAAACGAAACCAATGTCTATTCCCCCGTTTGAAATCAAGGAGATAGGAAGAATTAGTGAGGTAAAAAAGGGTATTGCTTATATTGAGGGATTGCCTTCCTGCATAAACGGGCAGTTAATAAAATTTTCCAAAGATGTAAAAGGGATTGTTATTGGTTTTAATGAAGAGAGGGTTCTAAGTTTAATTTTAGGTGATGTTAATCAGCTAAAATTAGGGGGGGAAGCTGTTGCCGCTCAACAGGTTTTTAGAATTCCTGTAGGAGAGAATTTTATTGGACGGATAGTAAATGCTTTGGGAGAGCCCTGCGACAAAAAAGGCGAGATTAAGCCAGATAATTTCAATGCAATTTTCCGCGAGGCAGCGGGGATAATTGAGAGAATTCCTGTAGACAAGCCTTTGTATAGCGGTATCCAAACCATTGATACCGTGATTCCTTTGGCGCGCGGGCAACGCGAATTAATTGTTGGTGACCGAATGACTGGTAAAACAACATTGGCTATTGATGCTATTTTGAACCAAAGGGACAAAGATGTTATTTGCATATATTGCTGTATTGGCCGCGATTTTTCTTCTCTAGAAAAAATTGCAGATTTATTTGCCAAAAAAGAAGTTTTAAATTACAGCATTATAGTAGCGGCACCGGCTGTTTGTTCCAGCAACGAACAATATCTTGCTCCTTATGCTGCTTGTAGCTTGGCAGAGTATTTTATGTTTAACGGAAAGGATGTGTTGGTGGTGTTTGATGATTTAACGCGTCACGCTTGGGTATATCGCCAGCTGTCTCTGCTTTTAGGCCGCTTTCCTGGTCGTGAGGCCTATCCCGGTGATATGTTTTATCTCCATTCGCAATTAATGGAAAGAGCCGGGAAATTAGCTCCAGAAGCTGGGGGCGGTTCAATAACCTTTTTGCCCATTGTGGAAACCCAGCAAGGTGATATTGCTGGTTACATTCCCAGCAATTTGGTTTCGATGACTGATGGGCAGATTTATTTGAGCGCGGATTTATTTCACGAGGGGTTCAAACCGGCTATTGATATTGGGCTTTCTGTTTCCCGAATTGGCAGTAAGGTTCAACCGCATGCTTTAAGAGAGATAAGCAAAGATTTAAGACAGGAATATTTTCAATATCGAGACTTGATGCGGGTAACCAAGATGAAAGCACGCATCTCTGAGAAAGCAAAAGAGCAGATTAAAAAAGGAGAGGCGTTAAGAGAACTTTTTATCCAAAATAAGTATGAACCAATTTCTGTAGGTGAGCAAGTTGCTCTTTTTTACGCCTTGAGTAAGGGCATATTGGAGTCTCTTTCTAAAGAGGAAAGAAAAAGATTTAGGTTAGGTATTTATAATTTTCTTGTTAAAAATTATCCTCGCGTAATTGAGGAGATTGAGATAGAAGGGTTTTTTACTACTTCTTACAAAGAGGAGTTGGAGCGGGGATTCGAGGAATTCATTAAAACAATAGACAGTAGGCAGTAGGCAAAAAGAAAGACAAGAAGTTGCCGATTGCTTATTATAACAGAAGTGCTTCCTTTAGCCGAGCTGAAGAAGAATTTAGAGTTTAATCAAGAAATAACCGAGATTGTTGATATCTTAAAGAATATTGCTATTTCTTGTTTTCATCGTTTGAAACAGAAAGAAAAATTTAAAGAATTTGGGGTTAGTTTAGAGAATTTCTTACAAGCAATTGATTTTGGAGATGTGGAACATCGGTTTTTGAAAGCCACCCAGACGCCCAGTCACCCAGACGCCCAGCCACCCAGCAGGGAAACTGGGAAACTGGGAAACTGGGAAACCGGTGGTTCTTTAGTTGTTGCCATTACCTCCAATGAACCTTTTGTGGGGGGATTGAATATAAAAGTAATTAATGCGGCACTGCACCAAGTTACCCAGACACCCAGACACCCAGACACCCAGACACCCAGACACCCAGATGGGAAACTGGGAAACTGGTGGCTGGCGGTTCTTTAGTTGTAATAGGCGAGAGAGGGAAAAGTTATTTAGAAGAAGCGGGAGAATCTTTTGCCTATTTTAAGGGGAGTGATGAAGAGATAGAAGATCGACAAATAAAGCGAGTGAGAAATTATTTACTTTCGCACTATCTTGAGCAAAATTTTGAACAGGTGCTTATTGTTTATCCGCAATTTATTTCTTTTAGTCATCAGGAAGTAAGAACTTTTCAGCTGTTGCCGTTTTTCCAGTCACCCAGCAGCCAGACGCCCAGTCACCCAGCTGGGAAACTGGGTAACTGGGTAACTGGCGACCTTTTAGTTGAACCTTCTTTAAACCGTGTGGTAGATTACTTGATTCGTTTATGGGTAGAAGAAAATCTTCATAAGATTTTTTATGAGAGTAAACTGTCAGAATTATCTGCCCGGGCTTTGCATATGGAAGGAAGTTTTTTAAAACTCTCTCGCTTAAAAAAGAATTTAAGGATGCAATATACACACAGCGTGCATGAAGCGATGGATAAGGCAAATCGAGATATATTTGCTAGTAGAACACTATGGGGAGAATGAGAAGGTTACCCAGCAACCAGTTACCCAGTCGCCCAGCAGAGCTCACTGGGAAACTGGGGGTCTGGGAAACTGGGAGTCTCACAGAGTTAAAGGATTGCAAAGATGAGTGATAGTCCGCAACCCGCAAAGGGAAAGGTAATTGCCGTTCAGGGGCCGATTGTTGATATTCATTTTAGCGCGGCTAAAGAAGTTCCGTCTCTTTATGGAATCATCGAGACTTATACCTGCGACGGGCGAAAGATAACTTTAGAAGTAATTGAGCGCCTAAAAAATAATATAGCCAAATGCGCCTCTTTTAATTCTACCTATGGTTTGCAAAGAAATGCATCTGCGGTTGTTCTTGGTTCACGGATTAAAGTTCCTGTAGGGGAAGAACTTTTAGGCCGTATGCTAAATGTTAACGGAGAATTTATCGATAAGAAAGGCGGAATAAAAAGCAAAGAGAAGTATTCTATCCGCAAACGTCCCCCTCCCTTGTCTTTGGATCCCCAATCTTCCAAGAAAAAGACCGAGATTATCATCACCGGGATCAAAATTATCGATTTACTTTTTCCATTAATAAAAGGTTCAAAAACAGGTCTTGTTGGAGGAGCGGCTTTAGGAAAGAGTTTATTAACATTAGAACTCATTTATAATATTACTGTCCGACAAAAAGGGATTTGTATATTCGCTGGCGTGGGTGAGAGAATTAGGGAAGGTAATGAGCTTTATTATGAACTCATTAAACGGCAAATGTTAAATCGAACAGTGTTAGTATTTGGGCAGATGAACGAGTCCCCTATTGTCAGATTTAACGCGATTCACACTGCCAAAACCTTTGTTGAGTATTTTCAGAATAAAGATAGAGATGTTTTACTTTTTGTGGATAATGTTTATCGTTTTATTCAGGCAGGAGCAGAAACCTCAATGCTTTTAGGGAGAATTCCTTCTGAAACCGGGTATCAGCCCACTCTAATTTCGGAGATGGCCGAATTTCAAGAAGAGACTGTTCCTAAAAAGGGGACATCTACTACCGTGGTGGAGGCGATTTATGTTCCCAGCGATGATTTAACTGACCCCGGGGTAATATGCACCTTTGGCTTTTTAAATTCGATAATTATTCTATCGCGTCAGAAGGTTCAACAAGGTCTTTATCCGGCGATAAACCCTTTAGCCTCTTCTTCTTTTAGCCTTGACCCTGAAATCGTAGAAAAGAGGCACTTTACTATTGGTCAAGAGGTAATTCGCATTCTTAGCCGCTACGAGGAGCTTAAGCGGATTGTTTCTGTAATTGGAGTGGAGGAATTGACCAAACAGGACCGTGGTTTGTATGAACGGGCGCAAAAGATAGAAAATTTTCTTACCCAGCCCTTTTTTGTTGCTGAAGCTTATACAGAAAGAAGGGGCGTGTTTGTGGACTTGAAAGACACTCTGGGGGGATGCGAGAAGATAATATCTGGGGCAATGGATAAAACTCCCAAAGAGGATTTGTATATGATTGGAAGAATAGAATAAGGTCACCCAGCCACCCAGACGCCCAGCTGGGAAACTGGGAAACTGGGTTGCTGGGAAACTGGAGGCTTTCAATATGGCAAAATTAGGAGAAATTTTAGTTAATAATAAGGTTATTACTGAGTCGCAATTAAAGCAGGCTTTGGAAAATCAAAAGGAAAACAAAAAGCTTTTGGGTAAGATTTTATTGGATTTGGGTCTTATCAATGAAGGTGAGTTGCTCACAGCTTTATCCTCGCAATTGTCTATTCCTTACTACCCGAGTTTGAAACAGATTTCTATAGAAAAGGAGGCAATCAAAACAGTGCCGGCGAAATTTATCTGGCACTATAAATTTATTCCTATAAAGTTCAAAGACAATACCCTAACTATCGCCACATCTAATCCTTTGGACGCGCAGGTTTTAGACGATATAAGCTTAAACTTAAAATGCAATGTTAAGCCCGTTTGGGTGCCTAAAAAGGAAATAGAAGATGCGATTAGGAAGTATTACGGTGTTGCTGCTGACACAGTAGAAGGAATATTAGAGGAAGAAGGTGAAAGGTTAAAGGTTAAAGGGAAAGGGGAAAGGGGGATAGAAGAGATAGCTGAAGTAGAGGATTTAGAAAAGTCAGCCCAGAGCGCGTCAGTAATCAAGTTAGTTGACCAATTATTAAAGGAAGCGGTTTTGGCAGGGGCTACTGATATTCATATTGAACCATCGCGGGAAAAGGTAAAGGTTCGCCATCGCATCGATGGTATTCTTTATGATATGCCGGTTCCAGAAAATATTAGGTTTTTGCGTAACGCAATTATTTCACGGATAAAGGTTATTTCTGATTTGAATGTGGTAGAGCGGCGCCAGCCGCAGGATGGGCGGGCAAAGGTCCGATTAGGAGCTCAAGAAATAGATTTAAGAATTTCTACTTTACCTACGCTTTATGGAGAGGATATAGTAATTAGAATTTTGCCCACGCAGATGCTTTTTGATTTAGAGCGATTAGGTTTTTTGCCGCAGGATTTAGAAAAGATAAAAGGGTTTGTTAAAAAACCTCATGGTATTATTTTCCTCACCGGTCCCACCGGCAGTGGCAAAACCACCACTCTTTATACCTGCCTTTCCTATATTAATTCCCCGGATAGAAAGATAATTACGGTGGAAGATCCCGTTGAATATGAACTTCCGGGGATAACTCAGATCCAAGTTAATCCCGAGGTGAACCTAAGTTTTGCTAATGCTTTACGCAGTATACTTCGCCACGATCCTGATATAATGATGATTGGAGAGGTGCGTGATTTGGAAACTGCTGATTTAGCAATTAAAACTGCCCTTACCGGACATCTGGTTTTTAGCACTTTGCATACCAACGATGCCTGGACTGGTCCAGCTCGTCTTTTAGATATGGGCATTGAACCCTATTTGATTGCTTCTTCTGTGGAGGCGTTTATTGCTCAGAGATTAGTAAGAAAAATTTGCCCAAAGTGTAAACAGAAATCCAGCGAGCCGATGACAGACCCGCGTAGAAAAGATAGTTATTTTAGCAAAATGATAACAGAGGAACAACGAAAGATGAAAATGAAAGGCAAGATATACCGAGGGAAGGGATGTGAATCTTGCAAATTTACCGGTTATAAAGGCAGAACTGCTATTTATGAGTTTTTAGTCATTGAGGATTCTATAAAAGAGTTAATTCTGAAGAAGGCTTCAGCTAATCAAATTGAAGAAAAAGCCAGAGAATTGGGAATGAGTATTTTGCGCCAACAAGGTTGGCAAAAGGTTGCAGAAGGGATTACGACGCCAGAAGAGGTGATACGAGTAACGGAGATGGAATAGCACTGATGCCACTGATTTAAAATGATGACACTGATAATTCATCAGTGCAATCAGTGGTTCTATCAGTGCAATCAGTGATGCAAAGAAAGATAAAATCTGCTGATATAAGCCTTTTTACCCAGCAGTTAAAGAGTTTGATTAAATCAAAGGTTAAACTTCTTCCTGCTTTGAATATACTTTACGAGCAAACAAATAAAGGGGCTATGAAGGAGGTTATTCATAAATTGTATGATGCAGTGGCAAAAGGGAAAATGTTTTCGCAGAGTTTAGGAGAATATCCCCATCTTTTTCCGCCTCTTTATGTAAGCATTATAAAAACCGGCGAGAGTGTTGGCCGTTTAGAGGAGGCTTTAATTCAAATAAGTGCCTTTATGTCTTCTCAGGAAGAGCTAAAGAGAAAAATACAAGCGGCTTTAGCCTATCCTATTTTTATGTTTTTGATGGGAGTGGTTACTATTTTGGTTTTATTTACTTTTGTTATTCCGCGGCTTGGTGTGATTTTTACTGATTTTGGTGAAAATTTGCCTTTGCCAACCAAGATTCTTTTGCAAGGAGGCAAAATTTTTTCCAATGTTTGGTTTTGGGTAATTTTGGCAGTAATTGGTTTATTGGGGTTTTTTTCTTTTTCCCGCCGTGAGAATCCGCAAAGCTCCGCAACTATTAAGCAGCTAAAAATGAACCTGCCTTTTTTGGGAAAAATAATGAAGAATGAAGCTCTTGCTCGCTTTGCACGCAGTTTAGTTCTCCTTCTAAACGGAGGGGTTTCCGTATTTGAGGCATTGAAGGTTGCCGCTCCTTCTTTGGATAATTACCAAATGATAAAGGAAATAGAACAAGCGAGAGAAAAGGTCATCTCCGGCTTGTCTTTAAGCGATGCTATGCATAATTTACGTTCTTTTCCGCCTTATTTTAAACGAATGGTCTCCGTAGGCGAAAAATCTGAGAATTTGCAAGAGGTGTTAGAGGAATTAGCTAATGGTTATAGCCAGCAGGTGGAGATAGATTTAAAAATGGCTACTTCTCTTATTGAGCCGGCAATCATTTTGGTTTTGGGTTTAATTTTGGGGGCAGTGATTATAGCTATGCTTTTGCCGATATTCCAAATGAACTTGTTAGCGAGGTAAACAGGCTGCAAGCTTCAAGCTGCAAGCTTCAAGTAAGAAACCTAATATCTAAGATTTTGTTTCTTTTCTTGCCTGTAGCCTGTGGCTTGAGACCTGAAGCTTTATCATGAAAGTCAATCTAATTATAGAAACAACTGATCAGTGGTTTAAAATAGTCGCTTATAAAGATTCTTTCACGGGTCAAAAGATTGTTAAGATTTTTGTTCAACAAATCCCTCCGGAGGCATTTTTAGAAGAGAGAGCAAAAATCTTAAAGGATTCATTAAGAAGATTAAATTTAAAATCTCAAAATATAAGTTTCTGTCTATCTCGCAATCAAATAATAGTGCGAAATTTTAAATTTCCTTCCGTTGATGCCGAAAAGATAGACAAAAACCTTTCTTTGCAGATAGAAAAAGAAATACCCTACTTTCAAGAAGAAAGTGTTAGTGCCTATCAGATTTTAAGCGGAAGTAAAGATAACGATTATATTGATGTTCTTGCGGCTATAGTTCAACGCGAGGTTGCAAAAAGCCTGTTTAATATATCAAAAAAAGCAAATCTTTATCCAGAGAGAATAGAATTAAGTTCTTACGGAGTTTTAAGGTGGTTTACTCAGCGGTTTTCCCGCCAATTTTCTTTCCAGCTTGACCCGACAAAGTTCTATCTTTTATTGGATATTGACCAAGATTTTACAGATTTTATAGTTTTTCATAAGGATGAACTTATTTTTACCCGCAGCATTGCTCAGAAGGCAGAGGCATTTCTGGAAGAAGGAAAGGAAAGGGAATTTGCTGACAAAATAAAGCATGCCTTAATTATTTTTCAAGCTAAGGAGCCGCAAAAGAAACCAGTCAGAATTTTTTTGAGTGGAGCTAAACTTATCTCGCAAGAGTTAGTTACTTCTTTAGAAAAAGAACTCAATCTACCAATGGAAGCAATTTCTCACCCTACAGAAATTTGCCATTCTGCGGGGAAGATCCCTGAACATATATCAATTTCGGCAATTTGTGGTTTAGCAATAAGCAGGGAGGAGAATATCTCCTTTGTTTTGCCGGAAATAGAAACAAGGCGTTCATTAAAAACAAAAGTAAAAGAACTTACTTTATGTGGGAGTCTTTTGCTTTATTTTTTGCTTGTTGTCAGCGGGATATTTGCAGTAGAGGTGTATAAGAAAGAGCGATATCTAAACGAATTAACTAATTGTTATGGACAAATTGCTCCGGAGATAAGAGATCTAACCGGGATGCAAAATACGATGGGAGTAGTTAAACAACGTTTGGATGTACGGGGTTCGGTTCTTAATTGTCTATATGAGATTCACAGGGTTATTCCGGATAGAATTACCTTAAGAAGTATTAATTTCCATCAAACCCAAGGGGTGGTATTGCGGGGTTATGGAAATGTAATGTCAGATATCTTTAATCTTGTGAATATTCTGGAGGGAACGCCCTGCTTTAACAATGTAGAAACAAGATACACAACCAAAAAGAAACTAAAGGATGAAGAAATTAGCGAGTTTGAGATTGTGGCACCGGTAGAAGCCGCAGGCTACAAGCCGCAGGCTACAAGCCAGAAAGAAAAACCCGAAGCCTGAAAATGACTTTTTCTAAAAAAGAAAAAACCTTATTTTACACCATAATTGCTTTACTTGCTATTTTTTTTCTGCGTTCTTTTATGTTTATTCCTTTCGCAGATAAATTGTTTTCTTTAAAGCAAAAAATTTATTTGGAAGAAGCAAATTTCAAGAAGGGATTAATTCTTTTAGCTCAAAAAGAAAACATTGAACGAGATTATAAAAACTATCGTCCATATTTAAACATCAAGGGTTCGGACGAAGAGATAGCTGCTAATTTGCTCAGAGAAATAGAGCAATTAGCCCAAAGAGCCGAATTGTCTTTAACAGATATGCAACCGCAAACTCAAAAAAAGAAAAAAGATAAAAAAGAAGGATATAAAGAGTATGATGTGCAATTGCGATTTGAATCTCATATAGATAAAATTGCCGGTTTTCTTTATTATCTCCACAATTCCGATTTTCTTTTAAGAGTAAAGAAATTATCTTTGAAGCGCAAAGATAAAGAATCAGAGCTTTTAAAAGGAGATATGCTTATCAGCGGGGTGAAAATAAAATGATGAAAAACAGACGCCCAGATGCCCAGACGCCCAGACGCCCAGTCACCCAAACGCCCAGTCACCCAGCAGGGAAACTGGGAAACTGGGAAACTGGGAAACTGGGAAACTGGGAAACTGGGTTTACTTTAATTGAACTAATGCTGGTAGTAATCATTATTAGCATTTTGGCGGCGATGATTAGTCCTCGTTTAAGCGGACGTTCTGAACAAGCAAGGCAATCAGTAGCCAAAACAGATATTGAAGCAAGCCTTTCTTTGGCTTTGGACCTTTATGAAATGGATATGGGGCATTATCCACAAAGTTTAGATGCTTTAAAAAGTAAACCGGCAGGAGAAGATAACTGGAAAGGTCCTTATATCAAAAAGAAATCACTTGACCCCTGGAGCAGGAACTATGTTTATAAATTCCCCGGGGAGCATAACCCCAGCAGTTATGATCTTTCTTCTTTAGGCGCTGATGGGAAAGCAGGCACGCAAGATGATGTGGTTAATTGGGAGGAACACTGATGACACTGATGAGGAACACTGATGCCACTGATAAGAGCATTGATAAATTTAATCAGTGTAATCAATCTTGCATCAGTGCAATCAGTGATAAAGGGTTCGCCCTCATTGAGCTTCTAATCAGTGTAATAGTTTTGTCTATTGGTTTGGTAGGGTGTATAGCCATTTTTATCAACTGCTTAAATGCTCTTCAAAAAACAGAGAATCGCCTTTGTGCCCTACAGTCTTTGGAAACGAGGCTCCATGAAATAGAAGAACAGGTAAAAGAAGAAGGCGGGATAGAAACAGGGCAGTCTGGTGGCGAGAACTGGAGTTTGGAGGCAAGTCCCGTGGAAGCAGAAGAGGTTTTGGATTTGAGCGAAGATTTAAATGAGGTTACTTTGCGAGTTTGGACAATGAAAGAGAGCCATAATGAAGAAGTATCACTGATTACACTGATGAAAAGTATCACTGATTACACTGATGAGGAATAGAAAAGTTACCCAGACGCCCAGCAGGGAAGCTGGGGAACTGGGAAACTGGGAAACTGGGTTTACTTTAATTGAACTTCTAATTACCATCAGCATTCTTTCCATTGTGATGATAGCTGTTTACTCTACCTTTGCTTTGGGGGTGAATACCTATCAAAGATTTAAGGATGTTAACATAAAGGAACGCAAAGTTATTCTAAGTTTAGAGAAAATGGGCGATGAACTGCGGCAGTGTTTGGATTTTTCAGATATTGGATTTGGAGGAGATAGCCAAGGGTTTTCCTTTCCCCTTTTGAGCGGGGGAGAAATAGCTAAGGTTGCTTATAGTTTTAATCCCGAAGAAAAGATTTTATATCGCCAAGAGCAATTGCAAAAAGAGATTTTAGCAGGAGAAGAGGAAAGCCCGCTTCAAGAATTTCTTTCTTCTGTCCAAAAACTAAATTTTAGTTATTATCGCTTTGACGAGGAAGAAGAGGGATACTGCTGGGTGAACAACTGCGAAGAGACGATGATTCTGTTGACGAGAAAACTCGCGTACATGAACATCCAGTCGTACTACGTTTACATTCACGACATGGTACCCGGCTGCGAGCATCTGCGAACCACGATTGGCGAAGGGGTTGA
>DAOWIN010000092.1 GCA_030640885.1 Candidatus Omnitrophota bacterium | reverse complement strand
GCCACAAAAACCGGGAGTGGCAATCAATAAAAGAAAAGGTACTGTCCATAGCAATACAGATAATGGATTGCGGCTATGCTTTTTAAACATTCTTACCTCACTTGTTTCATTTCCTTTTTCCTTAAAAACTCGTCTTCGCCATTTATGAGATATAAAATCGGGGGCATAATCTGACATTGCTTTATAGTTTAGCTATTTTACGGCACAAGGCAACTGCCTGCCTGCCAATTCAAACAGGGATATGATACGCCGTCATCAATCTTCCAGATACTGCTGAAGTCCCAGCCCGAATAGGTAGTTCTAACTATCATCTGTGCGGTTGTTTTGCCTATCCCGCCGGCGCTTGTATTTTGTCCCGATGTTGTTTTGTTCCAGTAAGACTGAGCGACAGAACCAGCATCCCTTTTACCAATTAAACCACCGACATTACTCCCGCCGCTGACAGCGCCGATAGAATAAGAACGCTTAATTTGCGAAGGCATAAGCCACATTCTGCCAATTAAACCACCGACATAAGGACCGTCGGCCTGAACATCGCCCGTAGAATAGCAATCGACAATTTCATTATTCCCATGGAGCCTGCCTATCAAACCACCGGCATCCCCATTTAAATAAACAATTCCATCGCTATCAGTAACTGATCCGTTGCCCGTAACATCACCCGTAGAATAGCAGTTAGTAATTATAGCATCATCATAAGCATATCCACCTAAACCACCCATTGTACGCCAGCCTTTCACATTACCTGTGGCATAAGAGTTTTCGATTAAAGCGTTAGTAGCCATACCGAATAAACCACCGGATTGACCATAAACGGTGTTTTCCGCATTACCTGTAGAATAGCAGTTGCTAATCGTAGCACCCCAAAGAGTAGCTACTAAACCGCCGGTAACAGCTATAGCTTCTACATTACCCGTAGAATGGCAATCGGTTATAGAAATGCCTTCTCCATTTGCAAAAGCGACTAAACCGCCGGCATTAGCATCATCGCCTGTCACATTGGCTGTAGAATAACAATTGGCAAGCGTAACATCGCCGCCATTGTCATTAAGACAAGCCACTAAACCGCCAACAAAACTACCGGCAAAATTTCCAATGGCATTTACTTCACCTGTAGTGTAACAGTTAGTAAATGCGCCTCCGTCAACTTGCGCTACTAAACCACCTATATCCCTCTCGCCAATTACTTTAGGTATCTTAGGCGGGCTTGCACCATCATCCTTGGAGTAGCAGTTGGTAATTGTAGTTTTATAACCATAACCAACTAAACTGCCGACTATCCGACGGCCGGTTATCTCGGCACTTACCAAACCAACATCCTCAATTTTAACATTTTTAGTCTCAGATCCTGAAATCTGACCAAACAAACCAACATAATTAGTGGAAGGTCTGTTAATATAAAGCTCGCTTATCTCATAACCCCGACCGTCAAAGCTTCCGCTAAACTTGTTCCAAAAATCATAGCCAATCGGCTCAAAACCATTGCCATCTGTCCAAGAACCGCTATAACCTACGGGATGATTAGCAAAATTTGTCATTGAACAATCAATATTCTGAGTCAAGTAATAATCCGCTGATAAATTATTCTGCATTTTCTGCAATCCCTCGCAATCCGAAATGGGAAACTCATTAGGAAAGATTGTGGTCAAAGCAACTCTACCACAGAAACCGGGAATAGCGGTTAATAAAAGAAAACATATTGCGGATATCCATAAAAAAAATGGATTGGGGTTATACTTTTTAAACATTTTTATCTCCTAAACTATGGATGTTCAACCTCCATAGCTAATTCAATGCTTCGGATATTTTGTAAAAAGGAACGAAAAGAATTTTTGTTCCTTTTATTGATAAAGTTTCTTCTAAACTCAAATTAACAATTAAGCTCTTGGAAGGTTGATATTTTTCAATAAAGCTTCTCAGCGAGCGTGTTATTTCGGGCTTTTTCAGTTTTTTGCATTTTACTTCAATTGGGAGTATTTCTTTTCCAAAATCAATGACGAAATCAACCTCTGCCCTGTCTTTTGTCCGCCAAAAATGAACATCAGCCCCTGTCGCCGCAAGGTTCTCTTTTAAAATATTGAAAACAAAATTCTGAAAGAGAAAACCAATATCAGAAAAGGCGTTAACATTTCCAAAAATCCCCAACGCATAATTCCTTAAACCGATATCGTAAAAATAAAAAATCGGAGCTCTTCTAATTTCTTTGCGGACATTCCTAAAATAAGGAGTGATCTTTTCTAAAATAAAGGTCTTTTGAAGATACCAAAGATATCTCTTGACAGTTTTCTGAGAAACCCCCAATGTTGAAGAAAGCCCTGAGAAATTTATTAGGTTTCCCATTTGATATGAAATTGCTTTAACTAAATTACTGAAATCTTCGCTTTTCTTGACTTGCAAAAGATAGGTAATATCTTTCTCGAGATAACTTTGGTATATTTCATCAATAATTCTTCTTTTCTCTTTTAATTTTTCTTCTAAAACTACCCGCGGGTAACCACCAAAATTTAGGTATTCCTCTAAAAACCCTTCCCCTTTTTCTTTATCAACTGTGAAAAAATCCAAAAGTTGCTTCTCGTATTTATAGGCAGTTCTAAAATTAACAAACTCCTCAAAGCTAAGCGTAGAAAGTTCAAAGATTCTTTTCCTACCCGCGAGCGATTCATGAATCTTCTCCTTCAATTCCATACTGCCTGAGCCGGAAACAATAAACTTGTAAGCAAACCCCATATCGTAAATCCCTTTCAAAAAAACTCCGGCGTTTTCTTTCCTCTGGATTTCGTCAATAAAAACAAAACCCTTTGTTTGTCCAATCTCTAATTTAATCTTTTTTATTAAACCTTGTTGAGAAGCGAAAAATTGCTTGTCGGCTTCAATATCAAGATTAAAAAAGAGGGTTTGTTCCCCTTTTTTTTTAAGATGATCCTCTAAAAGAAGCATCAAAGTAGTCTTGCCTGCTTGTCTTGGACCAATAATAAAACTAATCTCCTTTTGGCTGAGATGCCCTTTTAACTCCTTTAAAAGCCTCCTTTTTATCATACTTTCATTTTAGAACGATTTTTTTGAAAGTCAAGGTCTAAAATTCTCGCTCTCTTTCTACCTTACCCAATAAACTCTATAAACTCCATAAACCCAATAAACTCTATAAACTCTACCACTCCTCGCATATTCGGTTAATAATATTCTCTGCTAAATCTTTCACCGCTTCTTCAAGTGCGTTTTCCTCGTCCTTTTTTTTGCTACCAACAATAAAATAATCGGTATCTCCGTTGATTCTCTCCTCCCAAATTATCTCATTATTCCGCAAATCTTTGTAAGTAACATTTGCAGTTAAGGTCAAGCGATATTCCTCTACTTCTTTTTCTATCCCATGCACCCACCTCAACGGCTCTTTATCATAATTTATTAACTCAGCACTCAATAAGAAATCGGCGTTTTCAATGTTAGTTACTGCAGTTCCCTCAGTGGTAAATTTCTTAATTAGCGCGCGGGTTATTTTTATCTCTACGCCGGTATGATAAGTAGAATTTTTAAGCATTGGCACAGCGACTTTAAGACCGGGCGGTAAAGTAGAGTGGGTTACATAACCACAGCCCATTACAAAAGTAGAGAGTAGAAAATAGAGAGTAGAGAGTAAAAATATTTTTTTCATAAAGCTTCTTTGAGCAAATGACTAATTAACCTAATGTCTAATTGACCTAATCAATATCTAATGACAAATGTCTAATGTCTAAACAATTATTAGTCATTGAACATTGGGCATTGATTAGACATTAGAGCAATTAGATATTAGAAATTTGCTTTAGTTTTTCTAATTCCTCTCTGGCTTTCTTTGCCCAATCAGTTTCTCCATATCCATCTATAATCTCGTTATAATAAATTTCCGCACTTTTTAAACAACCTTGCTGACGATAGAAAAAAGCAGAGTTAAATAAACCTTCAGCAATGCGTTCCTTTAGTACGGTTACCTTTATTTTTGCTTCCTTTAAATACTTGCTTTGAGAATGCTTGATAATAAAATCTTGAAATCGCTTAAGCGCATCTGTTGTCCTTTCTTGATCATAATCGGCGGCTAAAACATTCTCGAAAGAAGAAAGGGCAACTTCGTAATCAGCATCTCCGCATATTACCTTTGGATGCGCAGGATACCCACTAATAAATTTATCAAACTCTTCAACTGCCCTTTTCCATTTGTTTAACTTCTGATAACAAAACCCTAAATTATATTGGGCTAAGCCCCCCCATTCGCTGTAAGGAGCCTGCCTTTTTATCTGTTCAAATATTTCGATAGCCTTTTCCTGAGGCAAAGAAACCTCTAATCCCAAAACCTTAACAACCTCCTGCTGGTAGAAAAAAATGCCAATGTTATATTCCCGCTCAACAATTTCCTCCAAGTATTCATCGTAAGAATAGTTATTTATGCAGTCCTTATATATCTGAAAAGCCGCATATGGTTTATCTAATTTTTCACAAATCTTACCAAAAAAAAACTGAGCCTTATAGGCATAAACTGACTTGGGATAATGTTTGCTCAATCTATTAAATTGAGCTCTCGCTTTTTGATATTCTTTATTTTCGTAAAGTTGTTCGGCAAAATTAAATTGCTTCTGAACATCTTCTTTGGCAGAGGGCCATAACCAAAAAGCATAACTTAGCGGAGAAGAAAAAAACATCCCCCATAAAATAAGAAAAAAAAGAAACCTTTTATTCTGCATATAAACTAAAAATTTTCTCTGCTTGTTTATTCCCATTTTGAAAACTTAACCCTATGGTGTATCTTTCATTATAAGCCATTTTTTGAACCCAGCAAACCCTTGCTATTATACGCCAATAAGGAGAAAGGGGTGGGTTTTCTATCAATAACTTGCTATATTTGGGAATAAATCTTTGACTGGCAAACCTTATTCCCCCCTTCCCAATATCGCAACCAAGAACCCCCCTCCAAGACCTTTTAATATTGGAAAATTTCTTGCTTGGGGGAAAAAGGTGATAGCGAAAAGGAAAACGGGTATTTAAACGCGGATGTTCTCTTCTTTCTTTAACTTTAGCTAAAGAAAAATCCATTTTTACCTCTTGGAAATTATCTTCTTAAAAGAGGCGTCTGGCTGGTAGTGCGTTTAATATAACACTGCTTTATTTTTATGTCAACCCCGTTAGAAGTTCGTGTTTTTATTGTTAAACTTTAGTTTATTGCAAAGAAGGATTTTATGACTGGTACATCTTTTAAAGCAATAGAAAAAATTTAGGAAAATTTTTTCTGACAGGACTTCTATCGGGGTCAACCCCGTTAATTAGGGGATAGGTTCTCGGGTTTCGGCAGACTGTAGACTGTTGACTGTGGACTGTGGACTGATTTCTGCCGACTGCCTACTGCCCGGTTTAACCAAGGGAATTCTTTGCTTGCACAAAGGACAATCATCTGCGGGAAAGGTTTCTGGTGATAGTTTAAACAGAAAATCATATTTAAAAAATTGTTCACTTGCAAAAACCTTTTTACTGCTACGATCCACAATCGCCCCGATGCCGATTGTTTCTCCTCTTTGTTCTTTTATTAAATTGACAACTTCCATTGCTGAACCACCGGTAGTAAGAACATCTTCTATTATCAAAACCCTTTCTCTCTCTTTGATTTTAAACCCTCTCCGCAAAACCATTTTCCCTTGCCAGCGTTCAGTAAATAAAGCTCGCGCATTAAGTGCCCGCGCTGTTTCGTAAGCAATAATCACACCCCCCATTGCCGGACCAATAACTACATCTATTTTTTGGGAAGAAAACTTTTGAGCAAGCTCTTCACCTAATAAGCGGGCATATCGGGGATGCTGGAGAACTAAGGCACACTGCAGATATTTATTGCTGTGTAATCCTGAAGAAAGCTGAAAATGCCCTTTTAATAAAGCTCCACATTTTTGGAAAATCTCTAAAATCTCTTTCTGAGTCATTCTTTCATTTCCTTGATTATTTTTTTTGCCGCTTCAATTGGAGACTTCGTGTTAATAATTGGCCTGCCTACCACAATATAATCCGCTCCATCTTTTATCGCCTCTGCCGGCGTAGATATTCTCTTTTGGTCATCTTCTCTGAAGCGGGTAGCGGATAGCGGATAGCGGGTAACCTGCAATCGTATTCCAGGGCTAACCATTATAAAATCTTTCCCTAATTTCTCTCGCAAAAATTTTAACTCCTGCGGAGAAGCAACTATCCCATCTAAAGCCGCTTCCTTTGCCTGCTGAGCCAATTGCAAAACATACTCCTCTATCTTTTTTGTTACCCCTGTTTCTGTTAACATCTGTTGATTAAAACTTGTAAGTAAAGTAACTCCTAAAATAAGCGGCTTTTTAATTTTTAATCTTTCTGCTTCTTTTTTTGCCGCTGTTGTTGCCGCCCGCATCATTTCAAAACCGCCCGCGCTATGCACATTAAACATAAACACCCCCAACGCTGTTGCTACCCGCGCTGTCTCAGCTACTGTATGAGGAATATCGTGAAACTTCAAATCCAAAAAAACCTTTTTCTCTTTTTTATGAATTAAATCAATAATTTTGGGTCCCTCAGCAGTAAACAATTGGCTACCTACCTTAAATGTTTCTACTAAAGGGCAAAGTTCATCTAACAATTTCTCCGCTATCTTTAAATTTGGAACATCTAAACTAACAATAAGTTTGTTTTCCATATTATCACTGATGACACTGATGAATTATCAATGGCATCAGTACTTTTTAGAATATTGATAAATACCATCCAGATATATTTTATTATAAATTGCTTCATATGTCCAATAGCTCCAGTGAAAACCAAAGTTTGCCAAAGCTTTCAAAGTATATTTTTTGTGAATAAAAATTGAAGCTTTATTTGCTAAATCACTTTAATCTTTAAATCCCTTGCGTCTCTTAAAGGCTTACTTAAATCAGCAATGGCGATTGTCCTCTCTCGGCCATAGACCGATGAGCTAAAAATCGTCAGGCATCTATTATCAAACATAAATTGTGAAGCACGGGGTTGATGCGACCTTATCAAAATTTTTTTGTTCAATCTGTGTATTATCTTTAAAAACCAATCACGGCCGAATAAGGGTCTGCCAACAGAGATAGGAGCTAATTGTTCTCCTTTCTGTTCGGCAAAATCCCCCCATGTTATCTGCTCCCACTTCTTACTTCCCAATTCTATCTGATTTATTTCTTCTAAATTTTTAACATCGGGGAAAACCCCGTGCAAAGCAATAATGCCTTTGGCTACTGCTATTAGAGGAAATTTTTCTACTATGGAAGCATAAAGATTGTATAACTCGCTGTTCAACCCTTCCCAAAAATTAGCCGGGGAAAGTTCCAATATGCGATGTCCTTCGTGATTTCCTTGTAAAAGATAAATCTGTGAAGAATTCTCAATTTTGGTTTTTAATAAAAAATCTAAATTCTCCCGCGAAAAATGTCCGCGGTCAACATAATCCCCTAAAAAAATCAGCACATTGTCTAACTTCAAATAATCCCGGACAACCTTTTGAGATGCTTCTAAATCCCCGTGCGTATCGCCAACAAAGATAATCCTTTGGACATCTTCAATTTCTATCAATCTTGGTTCCTGTGCAAAAGTTTGTTTAATTTTCTCTAAGGAATCTTTATCAAAAGAAATCATTGAACTTTGCATCCTGTAGCACCCTCTATTATTTAACTTCTTTCCTTTATCTTTTGCTCTCTGTCTTCTGTTAACTGTAGACTGTTAACTGATTTTTACTTTCACCATCCCTCTCACTGAATTAGTCAGGTATATCTCCTCGGCATTTTGAATATCCTTTAAAGTCAATACCTTCTCTTGAACATCTTTTTTTTTATCCAAAAGATACTTCCGATAAACTCCGTTCAAAAGCCCGCAGCTGAGCGGTGGGGTATAGTACTTTCTTTTTGTTTTAATAAAAATATTAGAAATTGCTCCTTCGGTGAGCTCATTTTTTTTATTTCTAAAAAGAACATCATAACAACCCAGCTTTTTATATTTTTTATACTCGCTATCATATAGCTGGCGCTGAGTAGTTTTATGATATAGAAAATTATCTTTAGAATTTGTTTTTTGTTCGGAAATAGCAATAATTTGCCGTAAAGCACTTTTCTTTTTTTGACGGCGATAGGTGATAGAAACATCGCCGTTCTTAAAAAGCAATAGACGAACTCTGTAAGAAAAATTAGGGTTAAATCTCTTTTTTATCTGCATAAGAGTTTTTTGGACATAGTTTTCATCATAACAAAAATCAAAATATTCTGCTGATTCTTTTAAACGTTTTAAATGAGAGTCTAAAAGAAAAAAATTCTTCGACCAAAGCATTGTTTCAATCAACTGAAACTCTTTTTGCGGTTTGGTCAAAAAATTAGCTTTTAATTTGCATTCCTCATATTCTTTCTGCGGATCAGAATCATAAACAATTCCACCACCCACGCCCATCTCCCCTTTCTCATCCCGTAACAGAATGGTACGAATACCTATATTAAACACTGCTTCTGCATCTGGCTTAAATAAACCAATTGCCCCAGTATAAACCCGCCGCTCCTCTTTTTCAATCCCCTTTATAATCTGCATTGTGCGAATCTTGGGAGCACCGCTTACTGAACCAGATGGAAAAACTGTCTCAAATAATTTATAAAGTCCCGTATCCTTTTTTAAAACGCTTTTTATTGTTGAGGTCATTTGAAAAAGGGTTTCGTATTTCTCTACGCAGAATATATCCTTCGTCTTCACACTGTTTGTTTCCGAAACTCTTCCTAAATCATTTCTGAACAAATCCACAATCATTAGGTTCTCAGCTCTATTCTTTTCGTCCTGTTTTAATCTATTTTTATTTAAAG
>DAOWIN010000166.1 GCA_030640885.1 Candidatus Omnitrophota bacterium | reverse complement strand
TTACGCGGCTAATTTCATTTCTATTTAAATTCATAGCCATTGCCTTAAGGCAAACATAGATGCCGTTTTCTTTGAGTAGATTAATACCTTTAAGGCATCTTTCAAATGAGCCGCCCACATTAGTAATGCTTTCATAAGTTTCTTTAGTTGTACCATAGAACGATATATCCACCTGATTAATGCCTATTTTCTTAAGCCGGCGGGCTATTTCAGGAGTAATCAAAACAGCATTGGTTAAAAGGACAATATAAAACCCTTTATTTTTAGCAAACTCAAGAATATCCAAAATATCGGAGCGGATAAATATTTCACCGCCGGTAAAATTTATATGAAAACATCCCGCATCGGCTAATTGCTCTAAAATAGAACATATCTCCTGAAGAAATAACTCTTTTTTATTTTCAGCGGCAATATAGCAATGGCGGCAGGAAAGATTGCAATTATGGGTAAGCTCAAAACTTAGCTTGAAAGGGATTTCCCTCTCGGCTGTTTTTTCAGAAAAATTCTTCCAAAATTTCCTGCTTTTTATCTCTTTCTTCATTGTTTCTTTCTGTTCTGCATTCTTTATCCTACTTCCTATCTCCTACTTCCTATATCCTATATCCTATATCCTATCTCCTAATTCCTTTCTCTTTTTGTCTATGCGTAATCTCGCAAAAATAATCAACCGGTTTTTCCATATCCTTATTTTCTATATATGCCCTTGCCGGACACTGATAACATTGATTGTATAAATCGCAGTCGCGGCATTTAGAATCTGTCTTATAGCGGAGAGAGCGAATCTGGGGATAAAGGGTGTCAAATCCCTCTTTAAAATTGCCTTCTCTCAAACTGAAACTCGGCTTTCTTAGCCAGTTGCAGAAAAAGAGTTCGCCATAAGGATTAATGTGAAATGTATTCATAGTCATAGAGCAGTGGAATAAAAAATCAGATTTAGGCAAAGGCTTGTTTTTATGAACTTCTGTCTTTTCCTCTTCGCAGTCCAAATCCTCCTTTGAATTCTGGAGATTTGCTACTGCCTGAGCAGAAAGCCTGAATTTTAAGGGGTTTTTAGAATGGTTAATCGCAGGATAGATAATACTGCTGTGCCTAAAACTTATTCCTAAATTAGAGGCAAAAGCTTTCATTTTTTCTAATTCACTGTAATTTAGAGTATTCAAAGCCGCTTTAAGCTTTAAAGGAAGTTTTCTTTCTTTTATAAGTTTAATCCCTCTTAAGCAGTTTTCAAAAGAGCCTTTAACTTGGGTAATTTTCTCGTATGTAACCCTGGTTATTCCATTCAAGCTAATTTCAATAGAAAATGGCGGCTCTTTGAGGAAATAATCAGCAATTTCTTCTGTGATCAAGGTGCCGTTGGTAAAAATAGTGAGCAAAAGCCCTAATTTTTTAGCATAAGCATAGATATCCAAAAAATCAGGCCGCATAAGCGGCTCGCCTCCGGTAAAACAGAGCCATAAACAGCCTTCATTGTGTATTTGATCTAAAATATTGGTAATTTCTTTGAATTTAAGCTCATTTTTTATAGACTCAGGATTATTATAGCAACTGTTATAGCAATGGACACACCTTAAATTACAGCCAAAGCTAAGCTCCCACTGCCCGTTAAGCGGCTTTCTTCTTATTCCTGTCCTTTGCTGAAGCTCGCGGGAAAATTCTCTGGTCCCTAAATTTTTCATTAGATTTGATTGAAGTGATTGAGGTGAGACCTCAATCAAGTATCAAGGGCTTCAAGAAATTCAAGAAAGTGAAGGAGGTTCAACCTCCTTCACTTCACCGGATAATCAAATTGGGCTTGGGTTAGGAGGATGCTTCGCTGTCGCAACTGCCCGCGTCTGCTGCTTCGGGGTCATTTACTACCTGGCGGCAGGCGGGACTTTCAGACGAACAGTACCCTGCCGGATCACTGTTCGCTATACTACCTGCACTCGTACTACATACACCCATCACCGCCATCTCGGGATTCAACTTTACTCTGGTGATTGTCGGCTTCACCCATTTCTTCTTTTTCTTAGGTATTTCTTCTCCTTGCTTCTCTGCCCCCCCCTTATCTCTTTTTCACTTCCCTCTTTTTCTTCTCTTCCGCCTAATTCCTTCCCCCTATCTCCTAACTCCTGTTTCTTTTCCATTTCCTTTTCTTCCATTTTGCGCCTCCTTTTACCCACTTCCACCTACAAGGTGGAAGTAAGGTTTTCTTCTTTCTTCCCCTAACTCCTATCTCCTAATTCCTGTTTTCTATCTCCTTTCTCCTTTATCTTTTTCATTTTACCATATAAAACCTTATTTTTCTAATCAATTTTTTCTTTGTAAGATTTGTAAATATCCATTTTATCCCTAATCCAGCCCTTATCTTTTTCTTTGATATCTATCTTTTTAATAAGCCTAAATAGTCTATGATAAACATCGGGGTTTATGCCAAAGGATAACGAACGCCTGTATTCTCTCAAAGCCTTATCAAATTCTCCCAATTTTTCATAGCTTTGAGCAAGCATCATCGGCACAAAACCCTGCACTCTATCTTTTCTCTGATATTTTAAAAGATAGTTGATTGCCGATTTATAGTTTTTTAGCTTAAACTCCGCCTTTGCTAGCCCTAAAATTGCTTCTTTGTTAGCTTTGTTTTGTTTAAGGCTTTTAACAAATAATGCTCTCGCTTTTTTATAATCTCTTTTCTTCAAAAGAACCTCAGCAAGCCCTGAAAGAGCATAAGGATTATTCTTATCTACCTTTAATATGTTTTTGAATTCACTTTCTGCCTTCTCTTTTTCTTTTTTTCTTATATATAAGGGGCCATAGTTATTATCTTTTAATCTATAAGCTGGCTCAAATTCAATCGCTAAGTTATAATAAAGCCTTGCTTTTTTAAGAGCATTAAGCTTTAAATGAGCTTTAAATAGAAGAAAGGCAACATTGGCTTTAAATCTTTTTTTAGCGGGGTTGGTTTTGAACTGAGCAATTTCCCTTGAGGCATCTTTAAAAAGATTGATAGATTGCTTAATTTTGTTTTTATTAAAAAGTTTTAACCCTTTGTTCTTTTTTTGAATTGCCGCTTCAAGCTTCGTCGGCATTCCCTTAAAACATAAAGCAACCTCATCTCCCAGAGACCTATAAATCATCGGCGTCCAGCCGCCATTTACAGAATAGGCAATAGTAACATACACAGGTTCAATCTTCTTATGTTTCAGGATTTTAAAAAGCTCATTGGGAAATATCCAGGGTTTTCTGTTGGCAATATTTTGGGTGCTGTTTGCCTTTCTAATTGTATCAATAATAAAATAATCCGTGTCTATATCCAGAAGCACATCTTTCATCTGTGCGGGTAAACTGTCTAATGTTGTAACAATAAAATTTATCCCGCAAATCACAGAACAGAGCCTCCCATTTTTTAAGCTTATTTTCTTGGTAGAATGGGGGTCTCTCAAAGAAAAACGCTTTAGAATATTTTTTATATTATCAGAAGATTTCTCAAATTCCTTTTTATCCCCGGGAATTACCCACCAAAATTCACTTACTATCCCATCTCTTATTGCCGGATGGATGTAATTTCCTATGTGAATAAGCCTTTCTTCTTTCCCTTTTAATCTCTTAAATAAAACAATCCTCTCCAATTCCTTTTTTAAATCCTCTCGTGAATGCGCATCAGCAACTGCCTGTTCCACAGATTTCACCGCCGGAAAACCAAAATCTATATGCGCATCCAAATGCAGAAGAACCCTATTTTTCAAACCTGTTTTCCTCCATAAATGATAGCTTTCATCGTGGTCCTCTATAAGTTTAACGGTTAATTTTTTCATATTGAAGAAAGTCTTTGATTGTAAATTTGTTGATAGAGCTCGCTATACGGTTTAAGTTCTACGGCGCGCCTTAATTCCTGTCTGGCTATTTTGGGAATCTCTTTGCCTCTTAATAAATCTCTCTTTATTAAAGAAAGGGCATAAAAAAGATGGTATGACGGTTTTGTCGGTTCTAATTCTATGGCTTTTTCTAAATTTTGGATACCCTTGCTGAGCAGATTTTGCTTTGCGGTTTGCGACAAATGGCAAGCGGATTTTGCTTTGCGGTTTGCGTAGAACATTTTTAGAAGATAATATTTTTGATAGCGGTATGTAGATCTGACTGGATTTAGAAAGATTGCTTTATTTATATAGCCTAAAGCCTTTGTCGGAGAAATCTTCCTGTCTTTTGCGGCAAGGCTTCTGCGGTAATACAAATCTGCTGTGAATATTGCTGATAGGCAAAAAATGTAGGCGGCACTCAATAATAAGACAGCGAGTTTTTTATAATTCATTTTAGTTTCTTGAGCGCCCGTATGAACAGTTTTGCATAAAATACAAAAAACGCAATGATGAATACTGCCCCTAATATTCCCATCTCAGATATAAATTGGAGGTAATCGCTATGGGCGTAACGCAGAAATTTTTCACCGCCAAATGTGCGGTATGCCGGAAATATATGAGAAAATGTTCCCAATCCTGTTCCAAACATGGGAAAATCTCGGATTAAACCAAAGGTTTCTTTCCATATACGCGGCCTAAGACCATTTAAAATAGGTCCTTCTATATTGGCAAGCACTCTAAATCTACCCAAAAATGGCTCTGGTCCCACCCAGATAATCATCGTCGTTATAAGCAAAATTACTAAAATAAAGGAGGAGAGTAATCTGCTGCGGATATTTCTTTTTGTTTTGATAATAATTGCTATAAAGAAGGATAAAATTGAAATAGTAAAACTCATAATGCCAGCCCGGGAGGCAGACAAGAAAAGCGAAGTAGTCATAACTACGGAAAAAAATAGATAGAGTAATGTTTTATTGGCTTCAAATGTAGAAAACCAAAGAATTTTTTTTCTTATGCCCTCAATGCGAGAAAACGATGAAGTTGCTACGCTTCCTATGAAACTTGCAATAGCTAAAGGTACGCACAAGCTCATATAGCCGGCATAATGGTCATAATTTATATAAGGACCGAAGGCGGAACCGGATTCTTTGCCAATCCAATAGATTTTGTTATTAAAGCTGAATTTCTGAATGATCGCAAATATAGAGATAAGAAAACCAATTATAATAATGCAATTAACAATTTTTAGTATAAATCTATGATTAACTTGGACGGCTTCGCGCCGATGAAACAGGGGTTGAGTTAGGGAAAAAATTACTACAAAATAGAATGCATTGGCGGGAATGTGCAAGTTAAAATCGCAGAAACTATGCAATAAAAGTGAAAAAAGGGCTGTCAACAAACCTAACTGAAGGTAGGAATTAAGGCTAAGCGGCGATGAGTGAACGGTTCTATATCTGCGGAAATCATATTCTTTCGCTCTGCATAGAACTACTAAAAATATTAAGCCATAGCTAATAATTTTTATTAGTTCAAATATGGTTGGCCAGAGATAGATGCTGATACTACGCAAGCTGTTAGTGTCGGCATACTGCAGCGAATAATTCATATATAGCCCATATGTAGATGGGCTTATGAATTTCAAAAGAAACTTGGGCAATGGCAGAAGCTGGAAAAGAACTACAACAACAAGAAAAATGCCCCATTTTATAACAGGTAATTTAGTTATCTGCTTTAATACATCTAATCTATTTAGAAAATAGATATTAAAGATAATAACCGCTGCGATTGAAAATATTATGATTGAAGGAATGTGGACAGTGCCGTAGGCTAACGGGGTAAGAATTAAAAGAAGAATAAGGAAGGTATCAACAAGAAAATTTCGCTTGGTGGTTAGAAACCTTTGTTCATCACCCATGTATTAACTTTTAGATTTTTTGTTTTGTTGAGGATAGCCGTAATGATAATAATAGTAGCCACCGCCTTTTTCTGGTTTTGCCATATTTAAAACGGCGCCGATTATCTTTGATTCAACAGACTTGATAATCTCGGCAGTTCTAATTACAGCCTTTTTATGAGTACGCCCTGCTTCCACTATTAACAGGGTTGTATCTACTTTGGTTGATAAAATTACAGCGTCAGATACCGCTAATACAGGCGGCGTATCAAAAATTACTCTGTCATAAATCTTGGATAATTGTTGGATAAAATTCTCCATACTCTTTGAGCCTAAAAGTTCGGAAGGATTAGGCGGAATAGCGCCGCATACTAATAAATCTAAATTGGGAATCTCTGTAGAATGAATAGGAAAATCCTTTTTATTATTAGCCAAAATTTCTGTAATGCCTTCAACTCGGGATACCCCAAAGATACTATGCAATCGGGGGTGTCTGAAATCAGCGTCAATTAAAATCGTCTTCTCGCCTGCCTGAGCAAAAACCGTTGCCAGGTTTGTTGAAATTGTTGTCTTTCCCTGCCCGGGTCCTGCGCTCGTAACAACTAAAGTCTTTTTGCGCATATCCGGATTGCTAAAAGCAATATTGGTCCGCAAACTAGAATAAGATTCAACCACAGGAGATTGGAAGTCTTTAAATACTATTAATTCAGCGGATGTTTTTTTATCTTTTAGGTATGTATTTGGTATCAATCCTAAAAATGGCAAATTTAGTATCTTTTGAATATCCTCAGGGGTTTTAATACTCTGGTCTAAGCTTTCAAAGAGGAAGCTTGTACCAATTCCCATAGACAAACCAAGAAACAAAGCAAATGTTAAATTTGTTTTTTTATTCGGACGGACAGGAGATTTAGGAACCTTTGCTTCATCGACTACTTCAATATTGGATAACCTCAAGCCCTCTATTGAACTTGTTTCTTTAAGGCGGCTCAACAAAGAATTATAAAACGCCTGGCTTGTCTCGACTTCTCTCTTTAAAACATTATACTGGACGGCTTTTTCTTTCAGGGCCAATAATCTCTGTTTTTCATCTTTGACTTTTTCTTCTATTAATTTCAATTCAGACTTAAGCCCTATCATTATGGGATGCTTTTCTTTGTAATAATTTAATTGCTGCGAGAGCTCTATTTCCAATTCCGCTTTTCTCTGAATTAATTGATCAAGAAATGTTATATTTTCTGTTTCTTTTGAAGAAGCATCTATTATGTGATGCGCCTTGCGGTAATCTTGAAGCATCTTTTCTGCTTGTTTTACCTTTCCCTTTGCCTTTTCTATCTCCTCCTTTAACCAAGTAGATGCATATTGAACCTGAGAAATTTGCGATTCCAAACTATGAGAAATATAGACATTTGCCCAAGCATTAGCAATTTTTGCGGCAATCTCAGGATTTATATGCTCTGCATCTATTTGAATTAATTGACTTTGGCGGATAAACTCAATTTTAACATTTCCCAAAAGAGAATTGATCCGCACCTCACGCGTAAAAGAACCTTGTTTAGAACTATTTCTGCTCTTCCATTTATTATAGGGTTCATAACCGCCTATTTTTTCATATACCAAATTTGCTATGTTACGACTTTTTAATACTGCAATCTGGGTATTGTAATAAGATATGCCTCTATAACGAGGCAATGTAACCTGTTGGAAATTTACTACTCTGGGCGTGTTTGATTTTATCATTATGCGAGTAGTTGCTTTGTAGACTGGCTGAACCATAAATGAATAGATTAGAGCGAATGCTACGCAGAGGACAATAAAAGAAATAATAACCCATTTCTTTTTATATAATTTTAAAAAAAACTCTCTAATATCTACAGCTTCTTCCGCGGCTATAAAATCATTTTGGTTATCTGGCATTACTTCCTTTTTTTATAAATAATCTGCTATTCAGTGATCGTTTGGGCAATTTTAAAATATGCTTTCTGGGACAACTACTACATCCCCAGCTTTCAGCGAAATATTATCCTCTTTTTTACCTTTATTGATTATATCGCGCACTCTGATTTTTATCTCTTGTTTTGAATTATCATTTAGTGTACGAATTACCTTTACTTTATTAGGCGAGGCAATTTCCGTAAATCCCCCTGCTAAGGAAATAAGCTTAATGATAGTAAGCTTCCCCTGAATAGGGTAAGAACCGGGTGTCTTAACCTCCCCTAAAATAGAGACTGTGCTGTATTCTTCGATGAATACTGAAACCTGGGGATTAACCAAATAATCTTCTCCCAAAAGATATTTTAATCTCTGTTCAAGTTCAGAAACGGTTAGAGCATTAACTTTAACTTCTCCAAGCAACGGGAATGTAATTATGCCTCGGGATGAAACCTTCACTTTCTGGGATAACCTTTCCCCTCTGGCATAATAGACACTTATCTGCAAAACATTTTCAGGACCAATGCGATATTCTTCTAATACACTATGGGTATTTGGAATAGAAGCTTTCTCTGCAGATAAAATATCTGAACCAGACAACAGCAACAAAATGAATAATAAGAATATCCCTTTTTTCATATAATTTTAAGGAAAGTGGTTTCTTTCTACATTAGGCAGGAATAGTTTTTATAGTGAAAAAGTGAAGGTTAGCAATATAAGATTTCTCTTATAATCTTGGGAATTTATGTTGGAATCTCTATTTTTATATTCGTAAGCAAGTTTTGTCTTTAGATAATCTTTTAAACTATATTCTACTCCCAAACCAATAGTCCAAATATCATCGACGCGTTTTTTAGCCTCTGAGCCTACTGTGGTTTCCTCCGGATAATCATTATTTTCAAATGCCAGTGAGGTTATAGCACTTAACCGATTTCCTATTTTTTGGTTAAATTGCGCCGAAATACGATCGCTTTCATAAAAATTATTTGTGCTATAAGTGGATTCTAAAGCAGTGCTTTGATAATTCAATTCTAACTTGGTATCCGAGTTAAATTGAGTCGAGAGTTCAAGCTCTGCTACACTACTTTGCAAATCTTTCTCCCCCTTAGTGTCATAATCTCTATCTTGGTAGCCTACTTTAACAGTGCCTGTGGTCTTGCCGGTCAATTCCCCTTTTAAGCCCGTTCTTATCTGAACGTAATTCCCCTTTCTTGTTGAATCTAAATCATAATCTATCTCCCCGTGATTATATTCAAGCAAAAGTTTTGTTTTAGGAAATAGCTTATAGTAACCGATTAATGTGAATATATCTTCCTCATATTCCAATGTCCTGTATGTATCTTTATCGTAATCTTTCAAGAAATGGCTATAACCAAACCCATAGGATAACTTATTCATTTCGATTTCCAAAAGAGCCTCGGATTTATTTTCGATGCGGTCAATGGATGTAGTAAATTCAGTATCGGCGCGGGTAGATGTATCCCGGTAAAGATTTTCAAGACGAAAATCTCCTTTGGGAAAATTTAAATGGAAATCCAAACCAGCATCTTGATTGACAGAATTTTCATCAGTATAATCGGAAAAGGTTTTGATTTCGGCTGAATAAATGATTTGAGTCGAATGTCTATTCCCTGCCCCAAAGGGAAGATCCAATTGAATCCTTGGATAAATAGTATTTATAAAATCACTTTTCTCATTATCAGAATTAAGATAAACATTGTCATCAAAACACCCCTTAACAGTTACAGATGGATGAATTCTTGCCCGGCCAACTTTTGTAGCCTGTTGAGCACCTACTGATGCTGGCAACGATGTCGTAAAAAAATACAAACAAAAAATAGATAACCAAATATTTTTCATCTTTTTCTCACCTCTGTCTCTTGGGTTTATGTGAATTTTTAACAGGGTAAATCTAAGAAGACGGGCTAATATCTCCTGAATCTTCTTCAGCTTCCACCCTTGCTTCCATTTTGCTTATTCCTTTTTCTATTCCTTCTGCTGCTTTTTCCGGAACTAGTGTAATCTTAAACCTGGGATTGTTTGCATCAAGCAAAATGCTCTCTTTTCCCTCGGGTGTAACTGTTATAACCTCTACACTCCCTGAAATAAATCCTAAATTTTCTTCGGAAGTATTCGGATTAAAACTTGCTAAAATCGCATCGCCGGAATCGAGGAAAGCGGCAGACTCGCCTACGATCACATAGATATAAAAGCCTTGTGTGACATCAATTTCTGCAGAACCTGAAAGAATTTCTATAGTTGCTTTATCGGGGATTTTAGGCAATTCTTCACCCGCTCCTACAATAACCTCGGTCCCGTCAGGCATAACAATTTTGATTGCACCTGTACGATTAACCACATTTACAGCAGCAAAGACTGAAGATGAAATTAAGAAAAACAAAACAACAGCACCGGCCATCCACATCCATTTTTTCTTATTCATTTTCCTCCCCTACAGATTTTTTTAAACCCTTATTTATTTATATTAGCATTTTTTAACATTCTGTCAAGAGAAAAAATATATTTGTCAAACCAATTTATTTAGGAAACTTCACCGATAATGTTAATTGACAGACGATGAAAAAAATATTATAATCCCCTTATGTTCTGTTAAGTCTCGGCTTTCGGGAAAAAGGCTATAGTTACCAGTGTTTTGAAGATTCGTGGGAAAGTAAAGTATTAACAAGGAGAAAAGAAAAATGGAATATTTAGAAAAGGGTTTTAGAAAAAATTCGGATATTGTCTCAAGAAAGATAGACGATGAGTTTATCTTAGTTCCCATTTGCAAAGCTGTGGGGGATGTAAATTGCATATATACCTTAAACGAAACAGGCGCCAGCATCTGGCAGCTTATTGATGGCAAAAGAAAATTAAAAGAGATGGAAGATGAAATTTTCAAAGAATACGAAGTAGACTCACAAGTTCTTGAAAAAGATATTGAGGAGATTATGAAGGAGTTTGAAGAGATAAATTGCATATTAGAGGTTTCTAATTAACAAATTTTGAAACTGGTTTAAGGTTGGAGAATCTTGTATCGATGCTGGAAGCCAGATGCTTGAAGCTCGATTTTTAGAACAAGTCTCCAGTTTCTATGATTAGCTTCAATACGAGCATCAATAACGATAAACGAGCTCTTCTGCAACAAGGAATTTATTTAGATCAATTAGTCATTTTCTTTTATTACGTCAAGATTTTACTAAAGTTTACTTAATAACCGTGGTTTTTGATGCTAAAAAATTTAGATTGTAAAAAATTTAATAGAGTTTTACATAGAAAAATAGAAGGAAAAGAAAAAATCGTTGAGGCACAATGGGAACTTACCTTCCGCTGTAATCTGAATTGCCGGCATTGTTATCTGGCAAGAGATTCTGACAAAAAAGAACTCTCTACGAAAGAAATTTTTGGCATTTTAGACCAACTTCGCAAACAAGGCTGTTTCTGGCTTTGTCTTACAGGAGGAGAGCCTTTAATAAGAAAAGATTTTTTAGATATTTATGCCTATGCCAAAGATAAAGGTTTCCTTATCAACTTATTCACCAATGGCACCTTGATTACCAAAGAAATTGCCGATTACCTCAAAAAATATCCCCCCTATACGATAGAAATCACCTTAAACGCCATAACTAAAAAAACCTATGAAGCTATTACGCAAGTTCCCGACTCTTTTGACAAGGTTATGCAGGGAATAAAATTTATCAAACAAAGAAATCTTCCCTTAACCTTAAAGTGCAATGGTATGAACATAAATAAGAATGAAATTCTAAAGATAAAGGAATTTACAGAGAATTTATTAGGAAAAGGAAAGTTTAGGTTTGACCCGGTAATTATGCCTAAGATGGATGGCTCAAAAGAACCTTGCGATTTAAGACTCACGCCTGATGAAATTAGAGAAATAGAATATCTTGATTCTGATATGCAAGAGCAGTATGAAAAAAATATTAAATTTCCCAAAAATGAAAAAGATTGGTATGAACAATTATTGAATACAAACCATCTCTACCCCTGCGCATTTGGTAGAACTACTTGTCATATAGATGCCTATGGCTATTTAAAAATTTGCCAGGTAAGTAAAGAACCCTGTTATGATTTGAGAAGATTTAAATTAAAAGAGGCTTTTGACACCCTTTTAAATCAGCTAAAAGATATAAAATGGGCTACAGACTCCAAATGCAGAAGATGTAAAATATTCTATCTTTGCCGCCAGTGTCCGGCGCGGGC
>DAOWIN010000014.1 GCA_030640885.1 Candidatus Omnitrophota bacterium | reverse complement strand
TGAAATTTATCAATTCGGCATTTTCAAAAATGCCGAATTGAGTCAGGAGGTATACATGCAAAAAAAACAGGGGTTTTTGAGGGGATTCACCTTAGTTGAATTGCTGGTTGTGGTTTTTATTCTTGGTATCTTGGCGGCCATTGGTATTCCTCAGTATGCTAAGGTTGTGGAGAGAGGAAAGATGCGCGAAGCCCAGTCTAATCTGCTTATGATGTATATGTCTGAGAAGATGTATAAATTAGATAATCCGGTTGTTGGGCATGTTTGTTGCGAGTTTGGTTTAACTCCCACCGCCACCGGTACTACCACTTGTCCAGCTACGCCAGCTTCCTGTACTTGCAAGGCTGCTTTGGATATAGACATGACCCGGCGGTATTTTGATTATAAAGTAGAAAGTACTGACAATCCTAATTCGACTTTTACTGCTTATGCAGAGAGAACAAGCGGGAGATATGAGCGCGGCGCTGCTGCGGGTTGTAGAATGGTAGTTACCAATTATCCGTTTAGTTTCACCACCGGAGCTACAACCTGCGAGATTAGTGTTGCTGCTCCAACAGATTACCAAGCCGGCGAAGTAGGTATATGCGACGATTGTCCCTGAGATTAAAAATGCGTAAAGCCCAAGCTGCTATTGAATATGCAATTGCTTTTGTAGTATTTACGGCCTTAGCCGTTTTCTTTTGGAATAGGTTTATAAAATCCGAACAAGATAGGCAACCAACAGTGGTAGAAAGATATGTAGATAGAGTGGAGGAAAGGATAAAATAAGGAAAGGAGGTAAAAAATGCGTAAGAAATTACTATACGAAAAATTTAAAGAGAGAAAGGGACAAACGATGATTGAGTATGCCATAATCATCGCCGCAATCATCGCCGCAATTATAATTGTAGCGCCTATGATTAGAGATGCTTTAACAGCAAAAGGGGAGGAGGCGGCAGGTATAATACAGGATGTAGATCTTAGAGAGTTTGGTAGCAGTATATCTGAAGGCGATGAGCCAACCGGTCCATAACCCACAACTTGAAATGTTAAAAGGGAGACAGCACAAAGAGAGGATTTATTAACTCATCGTTTTTTAATTAAAAGTGCTGAGTTAAGCTATGGAGTGAAAAATGCAAATAAAAGAAGCTGCGAAGGAGATGATTGATACCCTACCTTCTGCGGAAACAAAAGAGGTATTAGATTTTATCTGTTTTATAAAAACCAGAAAGGCAATAGAGTTTGACCAATTATATTTCTGGAGCAAGAAATGGCAGGTTGAGATAAAAGAGTCGGAAAAAGCTATTGAAGAAGGCGAAGTAAGGAAATTCAAGAATGTGAGTGAAATGAGGGGGCATTTTGGTGATTAAGGGAATTATCTTACCGAAGCCAGCAGAGAAAAAACTTCGTAATCTTCCCAAGAATATTAGAAAGAAATTTTGGGATTTATTAGAAAGATTGATTGATGACCCAAATTATCCAGCATTAAGAAATAAAAAAATCAAGGGAACCCGAGGGGATTGGGAATTTTCAATAACGATGAACTATCGGGCTACTTACAAAATAGAAAGAGAAAATTTAGTCATAATTAATATTGGTAAACACGAAGATGTGTTTTAAAATTTGTATTGCTAATTGAAAATTCCGACGACTGAACGCAGTGAAGGAGGCGGGTGTGTCCGGACATTCTAAATGGGCAGGGATAAAGCATAAAAAGGCATTGGTTGATGCCCAACGGGGGAAGCTGTTCACCAAATTGATTCGCGAGATTACTGTTGCCGCTCGCGATGGCGGGAGAGATGACAAAACTAATTCCCGTTTGCGTCAGGCGATTGCCGCGGCTAAGGATGCAAATATGCCTGCCGCAAATATTGAAAGGGCAACCAAAAAAGGCACTGGCGAACTGCCCGGTGTTCATTATGAAGAGGTAACCTATGAAGGTTATGCCTCAGGAGGAATAGCTCTCATAGTAGAGTGCCTTACAGATAACAAAAACAGAACTGCGGCTGAGATAAGAAATATTTTTTCTAAGAAAGGAGGGAATCTTGCTTCCGTTGGTTCAGTTACCTATATGTTTAAAAAAAAAGGTTTGTTTATCATTGATAAAAAGGAGATAAAAGAGGATAATCTATTTGCACTTGCTATAGAAGCTGGAGCAGAGGATATAGAAAAAGTCACCAGTTACCAGTCACCAGTCACCAGTCAGGGGCAAAACTTCGAAGAAGGATATAGAATTATTACTACTGTTTCTAATTTCGAAAAGGTGAAAAAGGCGATAAAAAACAATAATATTAAATATTCTTTTGCTGATTTAAGCCTAATTCCCAATAACCGGGTAAAGTTGGCTGTTGATAAAACAAAGCCGGTTTTAACTCTAATTGAGAACTTAGAGAACTCTGATGATGTGCAGAATGTTTATACTAATCTGGAAGTAGAGGATGAATAGGCTACAAGCTCCAAGCCACAAGTTGCAAGTCACAAGCTTCAAGCAAGAGACCTAAATGCTAAGATTTTTTTTCTTTTTCTTGCCTGCAGCCTGTAACCTGTAGCTTGCGGCTTATTAGCCTGTAGCCTGAAGCTTGTAGCCTGAAACCTGAAAATGTTAGATTTTGAAAAGCCAATAATAGAGATAGAAGAGGAAATCGAAAAGCTAAAAAATATTAGCATTTCGGGATCTTCTTCTTTGGAAAATGTCCAACCCGAAATAGAAAAATTAGAGAAGAAATTAAGACAGACAATTAGAGAGATTTTTGTTAATATAAGCCCTTGGCAAAGGGTACAGATTGCCCGTCATCCCCAGCGACCGCACAGTTTAGACTACATAAATTTACTGTTTAGCGATTTTATTGAATTGCATGGCGATCGCAAATTCGGTGATGATGCCGCTATCATAACTGGTTTGGCAAAATTAAAAGGGAAACCTTTAATAATAATTGGACATCAGAAAGGAAGGAATACTAAAGAGAATTTAAAATACAATTTTGGCTGCGCAAATCCTGAGGGTTATCGCAAAGCATTGCGGATAATGAAATTGGGGAAAAAATTTAAGCTGCCGATAGTTATCTTTATTGATACTCCCGGGGCATTTCCAGGGATTGAAGCAGAGGAGCGCGGACAAGCAGAAGCGATTGCAGTTAATATAAGAGAGATGTTTAGTATTAGTGTTCCCATTATTGTATTTGTTATTGGTGAAGGTGGCAGTGGAGGTGCGTTAGGTATTGGAATTGGCGATAAGATAGCCATTTTAGAGAATGCTTATTACTCGGTGATTTCTCCAGAAGGCTGTGCCGCTATCCTTTGGAGAAACAAGGACAAAGTAGACGAAGCGGCTAAGGCTTTGAAATTTACAGCTGAGGATTTACTGAAGTTAGAAATCGTTGATGAGATAATTTCAGAACCAATTGGCGGGGCGCACCGCAATTTTGAAGAGATTTCAGCAAGGATTGGCAAAGCAATTGACAGGTACTTGAACGAACTTTCTTCTCTTTCTAAAAATGAACTTTTGCGAAAGAGATATGAGAAATTTAGAAAGATGGGGAAGTGGGAGGAAATTCAAGTTTCAAGTCACAAGCTACAGGCTACAGGCTAATAAGCCGCAAGCTACAGGTTGCAGGCTACAGGCAAGAAAAAGAAAAAAATCTTAGACTTTAAGTTTCTTGCTTGAAGCTTGTGACTTGCAACTTGCAGCTTGGAGTTTCCTACTTGCAACTTGCAGCTTATTATGGCTAAACAAGATTATTATGAAATACTGGGAGTAAATCGCGATGCTTCTTCTGAGGAAATAAGACAAGCCTACCGAAAATTAGCTGTTCAACACCATCCAGATAAAAACCCAAACAATCGTAAGCAAGCCGAAGAAAAGTTTAAACAGGTTTCTGAGGCATACGAGGTTTTAAACGATTCACAAAAAAGAGCCGCTTATGATCAATTTGGACATTCGGGTGTAGGCGGCGGGTTTGGGACAGGGTTTAGCGGTTTTGAAACCTTTGGCCGCGAATTTGCCGGCGCAGATTTAGGAGATATCTTTGGTAGTTTCTTCGGCAACATTTTTGGGAGTGGAAGCGAGAGGGCGGAAAGAAACAGAGGAGCGGATTTACAGTATAGTATAGAGATTTCTTTTGAGGAAGCGGCATTTGGCACTGAGAAGACAATAAGGCTTTCGCGTTATGATATTTGCCCGCGTTGCCAAGGTGAAGGAGTTAAGCCGGGTACCAAGAAAACAACCTGTCCTGATTGCGGGGGAAGAGGAGAGGTGCGTTTTAACAGGGGTTTTTTTAGTCTTAATCGTACTTGTCCCCGTTGTCAGGGAGAGGGAACTGTTATTTCTAATCCTTGTTCCGAATGCAAGGGAGAGGGAAGAATACGGGCTACCCATAAGATTAAAATCAAGATTCCTGCCGGGATAGAAAACGGTTCACAGCTAAGGGTTGCCCAGGAAGGAGAGATAGGGAGCAGGGGTGGCCACAGGGGAGACTTATATCTTTTGGTTTATGTCCAGTCGCATAAGATTTTTAAACGGGAAGGGAATAACATAATCTGCCAGATTTCGATTACCTTTTCACAAGCGGCTTTAGGAGCAGAGATAGAGGTACCTACCTTGAAGGAAATGGTAAGAATAAAAATTCCCTCTGGTACCCAAAGCCATAAGGTGTTTCGTTTACGCGGAAAGGGTATCAAGAGTTTGCAGGGGTATGGACAGGGAGATGAAATAATAAAGATAATTGTACAAACCCCCATACATTTGAATAGGGAACAGAAGAAATTGTTGAAAAGATTTCAGGAGACAGAAGGGAAAAGTTT
>DAOWIN010000106.1 GCA_030640885.1 Candidatus Omnitrophota bacterium | reverse complement strand
CTGGTTCATCTCCGAGTTGCTTCAATCCTAATCTAATCTTCCTCTTTTCCGGCTCCACAGAAAGCACTATTACCTCTACTTCTTGCCCCTTTTCCAAAACATCCTGAGGATGGTCTATCCTCTTGTGAGAAATATCTGAAATATGAATTAAACCATCAATTCCCGGTTCTAATTCTAAAAAGGCGCCATAATCGGTTAAATTGCGTATCTTCTTTTTCACCTTTGAACCTACGGGATAGTTATCGGCAATCTTTGTCCAAGGATCCTCTTCTAACTGCTTTATGCCTAAACCAAGACGGTATTTACTCTTATCCAAATTCAAAACCACCGCTTCTACAAGATCGCCGATAGCAAATATCTCTTCTAAATTGTTGACCCTTTTGGTCCAAGAAATTGCCGAGATGTGTACTAAACCCTCTACGCCCTTTTCCAACTCCAAAAATATCCCGTAGGGTTTAATATTGGTTATCTTCCCCTTCACTTTGGTCCCTACAGGATATTTTTTATCTATCTCTTTCCACGGACTGTCTGTTTTCTGCTTTAACCCCAAGGAAATTCTCCCCCTTTCTTGATCTATGTTTAAAACCACCACCTCTATTTCATCACCAACGGCGAGCATTTCCGAGGGATGGGAGATTCTCCCCCAGGTTATATCCGTAATATGCAATAAACCATCTATTCCTCCTAAATCCACAAACGCCCCAAAATCAGTAATGCTCTTAATTGCCCCCTTTATAACCTCTCCTTTTTTTAACTCTTGCAGCAGCTTCATTCTTTTGCTCCTATTCTCCTCTTGAGCTACTCCTTGTTGAGAAAGGATAACATTTCCTTCTTTATCAAGCTGAACGATTTTGAATTTTTGCTTTTGTTTTATTAACTGAGTAGGACTACGGAAGTATTTGCCGGAAAGCATAGGCGAAGGAAGAAAGGCATCTATGCCAATATCTATAATTAACCCCCCACGAATCGCCCGCGTTGCTTCTCCTTCAATTAAATCACCCTGTTTGTAGTTTTGGACAATCTCCTGCCATTTTTTAAACCTTTCGGCTTTCTTCTTGGAAACAACTATACAGCCGTCCCTATCTTGCTTATATTGTAAAAATAGTTCCATTTCATCGCCTATTTTTAACTCCTGCGGCTGAGAAAATTCCTCCTTGGAAATCGCCCCTTCAGCTTTATAGCCAATATCTACAAATACCTCCTGCGGAGTAATTTTTACTATCTTCCCCCGCACAAGTTCCTGTTCTTTGGGTTCATTCCTTGCATCTTCATCTTCCTCTAATAACCTTTCGAAATCTAAGACAGGGGTTTCACTGCCTTCCTTTTTTTCATCGTTTTCTAAAACCTCTAAATCCTTACTTTGTTGTTCTTTTTCTTCCATCTTAAATAAAGCCGCATCCGCATAATTTGAGAATTGGCTTTTTCACCCCCTTGTTTTTCAGTCAACAGTCAACAGTCAACAGTCAACAGATAAGAAAAGATAAAAATCAGTCTACAGTCTAACTACAGTCTACAGTCTACCGAACACCGAAAACCGAAATCAATCAAGCATAAACTCTGAAAATCTTTTTTTCCTGTTTATAAATCAATCTAATAATATTCGCCCTATGTTTTATAACTACAACTAAAGAAATAACTATTGCAAACAAAACCAAACCCAAAAACTGCGGATTTGAAGTGTAGAACAAAATGATAGACAGGGGCAGTAATAAACTGGCGCAGATTGAAGCTAAGGAAACATAGCCAAATAAAAAAAGGAAGCTCAACCAAACGGCAAAAGTAAAAAATGCTGACAACGGAAGCGTCCCCAGCAAAACGCCCATAGTTGTAGCCACCCCTTTTCCGCCCCTAAATCTTAAAAATAAGGAACAGGTATGCCCCAAAACTACCCCTACCCCGCTAATAAGCTTAAAAAACAACAGCTCTGTCCCTGGAGCTAACCGATAAAAAAAACCTGCAATGAAAAGAACAGCGATTAAGCCCTTTATTAAATCTGCGCTCAAAACAATTAATCCGGCTTTCTTGCCCAAAACCCGCAGGGTGTTTGTGGCTCCGATATTTCTGCTCCCGTAGTTGCGAATATCTATTCCTTTGCTCGTCCTTCCATAGATATAAGCAGTGGGAATAGAGCCTAACAGGTAGGAAGCAAGGAAGGAAAAGAAAAGATTAAGCATAGTAGTAAAAGAACTTTGGCAAAAATCTTAGTGTCCGGGAATTTTTGTGTTTTTAGCGAACATTAGCAGAAATAGAGATAATCTTTCAATTTCTAATGTCTAATTGCTCTAATTCCTAATCAAATCCTAATGTCTAAATGACCAAAAAAACTAGACATTGGAAATTTTGGCAAACTTCAATGAAAACAACCTCAATTTACAACTTCAACCTTAATAACTTTGTAAGGAATCGCTGCTGGAACTTCGTTAACATCGCCAGTTATAGTTATTTTTATTGTCCTGAGTATCTCTTCAGCATCTGTAAGCTGCCAACCATTATACTCATAGTAGGCGTCAGGTAAACCAGCGCTACCGCCCGGCACATAATCCGCTGCATTGTTAAATGGTTGATTGGGAAGTTGTACAGCGGCACCATTGTCAATAATCCATTCTCCCTTTGTGCGGCCGGCTTCTTCCAAATAATGCTCCCTTTCCTTTGCCTCTCTTTTTTCTATCACCCCATAATGACTGAAAACAAAGTTTAAGCTGATTATTAGGGTTGTTAATAGAAGAATTGAAAATATAATTATTGCCACAAGGGCAAACCCTTTTGAATTAAGCTTTTTCATTATTAAAACCCTACTTTCTCTATTTTTAGCTGTGAACTCATTGAGCGGTTCTTGTCATCTTTGGCTAAACTTAAGTCAATTTTTAATAAACCGTCAGTTGGGATTACGAGCAATCCATGACCTGTTGCATCAGAAAATTCTAATTTCGAAACAGAATTGGCTACAGATAGAGGATTGGCGCACCAGGGACTATAGCTATCGCAATACTGCAATTCGTTCGTTGTTGGTTTTAGTTGATATTGGCATCCATTAGGAGGGACCTCGTTGTCCCATTTTACCTGTAAATAGTCATTGCCGGAACCAACAGGAGTATCATTTGTAATAGTAACCTCAAGACTCTTCCCTCTAATATGCTCTACCATATGCTCCATAGCCATCTCGCTCTCGTTCTGCAACTGCGAGTTTCTAATATTTGCCGAAAAGATATTAAAATCAGCAGAATACAACGCCACTATGCCCAGGATTACAAATGAAACAAGACTAAAGGCAATCAAAATCTCTATTAATGTGAACCCTGTTTTATTCTTTTTTTTCTTTTTAATCTTCATCCCAATTTACTTCTATGTTCACCCTTTTATAACTAAATCCATCTGCATCCGCTGGGTCCGTGGTAATTATCCACTGGCGAGTTACAGAACGGCCATCGTTAAAAGATATGGGGTTGGCAGGGTCAGGATATGTGTTATCGGCAAGCCCTGTAATAGCTGAAGGATTCGCCTTAAACTCCTCTAATTTCGCCCGCGCAAGATTTTTTGCTTCTATTCTATACCCGGCAGAATGCATAGCTTTTTTCCGCACAACAAATGAATTAGCTAAAAAAACGGCAAGAATTGCCAACAAAAGTGTGGCTACAAGTACTCCGACAAGACTTTCTCCTTTTCTTTTACCCAAGTGCATCATTTTTAGAAACCTAATCTCCATAAAAAATTTCCCTTTTTACCATCTTACTTATTTTAGAACAATTTTTTTAAAAGTCAAGAATTAAAAGTTATCAATAATTTATCTATCTTATCATCTCGGACAAGGAGCTGTCTGCCAATTCAAGCAGGGACAAGTGTCTTCTAGAAAAGGCCAAGGCGTATGGGGATCATCGATTTCAATTTTCCAGATGTCATCGGGGTCAGTATCACCGACAAAATCCCAGGCGGGTTGATAGGTCGCTTCCAAACGCATATGTGCTATTATTCTTCCTCCATAATTCGGGTCCGCAGGAACTGGACAGGTCCCTTGACCACAAGTATCTGTTTGTCCGGATCTATTTATATCCCAATAGCAATCAGTGATCGTACCTGAATCAAACTTACCGATTAAGCCGCCGGCATCAGTAGCAGCGAAACTACCCGCAATTTGGCCAATGGAGTAGCAATTTTCAATTGTGCTATTGTCTGAATAAGCAATTAAACCACCGGCAACTTCGGGATCTTGTCCACCCAAAGTCAAACCCCAAACTGTGTTAACAAAGTAGCAATTTTCAATTGTGTCATTCCTCGAAGAACCAATTAAGCCGCCGATCTTACTCCAACCGCGAGTGAAAGCATCGGAGTAGCACTCTCTAATCGTGCTATTGTTTGAATAACCGATTAAACCGCCGGAGTAATTACCATTATTATAAACACCGCCATCAGCATAGCAGTTTTCAACTGTACTATTGTTTGAATAACCGATTAAGCCGCCATAATAACTAATGCCATTAGCAAGCATGGAGGTGGAATAAGAATCGCTTATTTCGGCTCCCACAGCTCTTCCTACTAAACCACCGGCAGTCCAAAAACCTTCTACTTTGCCTTCAGAATGGCAATTGGTAACTTTATCACTGGTGTAACCGACCAAACCGCCGGTACCTGAAGCGCTCATAATACCACCCTCAACATGCACCCTGCCAATAAAGTGAGAGTTTTCAATTGAACCTTTGGCGTAACCGACCAAACCGCCGCCATAAGCATTACCAAAGCCAAGAGAAGGAGCGTCTACTATATTACTATTGCCGTGAGTGGTGCAATTGGAAACGCAAATGGAATAGCAATTGGTAATTGAACCGTCAGATTGTCCAACTAAACCGCCAACATAGTTTTTACCTGTTACCCGGGCATCTTCTAAATCTACATTCTCGACTCTACTCCCTGAACCAGTGAAACCAAACAAACCAATATAATTATCGCTGGGTCTATTGATGTGAAGCCCGGTTATCTTATGGTCTCTGCCGTCAAAGTTTCCGGTGAATGGAGTAAAAGAATCGCCGATTGGCTTAAAACCAAAACCGCCATTGTCCCAAGGAGAACCAGCATTAGCAGGATTACCCGGATTTGTTGCCGAGCAATCAATATCCTTTGCCAAACAATAATTTGTTGAAGGATCATTTTGCATATTTTGCAACTCTTGACAGGTAGAAATACAGGGATTGT
>DAOWIN010000005.1 GCA_030640885.1 Candidatus Omnitrophota bacterium | reverse complement strand
TCCACTACCCAATCCTCAATTTCTTCTATTCCTGCCGTAGGCTTAAACATACAAGTTGTAGCTGTATTCTCGCTGCCAAAACCTTTGGGCATTAAACTAATTTTTATCTTATTACCTTTAGAAATGTTAAAATGCACCACTGGCGGAACACTTTGAGGCTTTTCTCGTCCAAAGGCATCCACAATTGAATCTCTAAAATAGCCCTTTTGGTAACCTTGTTTTACTCCTCTGTCTATCGCCTTTTGCAAATCACCATCAATGTTTATCTTTTGGCCAACATCAACAAAAAGTATTGGTAATCCAGTATCTTGGCACAAAGGCAACCTCTCCTTTTTTGCCAAAGAACAATTCTCTATTATTTTCTCCAAAATTCTCTTTGCCCTGCCTTTTTCTTTACCGACACTTTTTCTAATTGCCAACAGGACATCTTTTGGCAAATTTCTATTTGCCTCCAAACAAAGCTTAGTTACAACATTTTCAATTTCTTTTGCTTTTATCTGGCGCATAACTGCATATCCTATTCTTTCCCGCAGACTTTGCTTGATATAATGCCAAATCAGCCCTTTCAATCAATATCTGCTTGTTTTCTCCATCCTCGGGAAAATTAGAAACTCCAATGCTGACTTTTGCCAGAACCTTACGATTTATTGTATCTTGCAAACGCTCCGCCACTCTCTTAGCCTGTTCTTTAGTATCCATTGGCAAAAGAACAACAAACTCATCTCCACCATACCTGAAAATTGTATCTGCGGCTCGTATTGTTGCTTTAGAAGAAGACGCTATCTCTCTGAGCAATTTATTGCCAAACAAATGTCCGTTTTTGTCGTTGCATTCCTTAAAGTCATCAATATCAAGCATTAATAAAGAAAAGGCCAGATTGTATCGCTTTGCCCTGCTTACTTCTTTATCCATAACTTCGAGAAAATAGCGATAATTATAAACTCCGGTTAAACCATCGTGGATAGAAAGGCTTTCGTAATGTTTTTTTTGCTTTACTTCTTGCAAAAAATGCTGTCTTTCTATTGCCCGCTGGAGCACACTTTTTACTTTTTCGCTAACAAAAGGCCTGTCCAAATAGTCATACACTCCTTCACTCATTATTTTTAGCGTTGAATTTGCAGAAGAACGGGAGGCGATAACGATTAAACAAATAGTTTTGCTTATTTCCTTAATTTTCTTAATAAGTTCGAGAACATCTGCCTCTAACATCTCTAAATCAATAATCACTATTGAAAATGGAGTATTCTCAACTGCCTGCGAAATTTTTTGTTTATTATGGACAGACTTTATTTTATAATTCTGTTTAGAAATTGCTTCTTTAAGCCGAATCGGCACCGTTTTATCATTACTGAAAATTAAAATGTCTATCTGATTGGAGATTGTCTCTTTTTTTTCCATATCTCCTCCTACGGTTTGCAATATGTAGCTTCTGTATCCTTGTTTTCTCTCACAGATACGCTTGAAAGCCAACAATTTTCTTTTTTAAAATCCTTCCCTATTTGCTCAAAGATATATCTGGCTAAATTTTCAGAAGTGGGGCTAAAAGATAAAATCTCATTCAAATATTTATGGTCTAAATTCTCCAAAATTTTGCTTAATTTTTGTTTGAGTTTGCCAAAATCGATCACCATCTGTCCTTCATTTAATTTTTCTGAATTCACACAAATCTCAACTTGCCAGTTATGTCCGTGAAGTTGCTCGCATTTAGTTCCTTGATAAATTCGGTGAGCGGCGCTAAAATCACTTTTTATTCTAACTTTATACATTCTACTTTACCAATACCTGTTCCCAAAAATCTTTCCCCTATTTTTTTAAATCTGCGCGGCGAATCGCTTACATAAAATTTAACTCTGCCTTTTTTTGATAGAAAAGGCTTTGTTTTATGAGCTGATAAGCCTTGTTTCTCAAGTACATCTTTTACCAACCTCGCTGTTTCCTTAGCCGAATCAATCAAAACCGTTTTTGCCCCGGTTGCTTTTCTTATTATTCTTTTCAGTAAAGGATAATGTGTGCATCCCAAAATTAAAACATCTATTTTATCCTTAAAAAAACTTAGATACCTTTGGGCAACTTGCTGACTAATTTTATTCTGCAACCAGCCCTCTTCAGCTAAAGGAACAAAAAGAGGGCAATCCTTTACCAATATTTCAATTTCTTTATTTTCCTCTTTGGCTATTTTTCTGATTGTGCGTTGGTATGCTCCACTTTCTATGGTTGCTGAGGTAGCAATAACCCCTATTTTCCCTTCACTAATTTGGACAGCCTTTCGCACTGCTGGTTCAATAACACCCAAAACAGATATATTAAATTCTCTTTTTAGATCCAAAAGAGCCACCGCCGATGAAGAGTTGCAAGCAACGACAAGAAGTTTAATGTTAAACTGGCTTAAAAAACGAACATTCTGTAATGAGAATTTTTTGATTGTTGATTTGGATTTTGTTCCATAAGGCACACGAGCCGTATCGCCAAAATAGATAATATTTTCCTCAGGCAAAACCCTTTTTATGGTGCGGAGAACCGTTAAACCACCTACTCCGGAATCAAAAAGCCCAATCGGCCTATCTACTAAATCCATTAGTTCTTTCGTATTCCCTTTTATAATTCATTATGCCGCGGCTTATCCCTTTGGCAATCAAATATTGATGCTTGCGGCTTCTCAATTTAGCTTCTTCTTTTGGATTAGAAAGGAAACCTACCTCCACCAAAACCCCCGGAAAATCTGTCTCCCTTAAAACGCAAAAATTATCCCCTTTTATACCACGATTCGAAAAATCAGTTTCTTTGTCCAATCCTTTGCAGATTAACCTCGCCAATTCTATGCTTTCTACCCTATTTTCACCATAAATAATATCCCATAAGCTAATATTAGCATTCTTGGAAATAGATTTGCTTTTAAAAAAATAGTGTTGAGCAACGGAGCTATCCTTTTTAGCCCTTGCCCGCTTCCAATCATTTATGTTTTCGGAAAGATAATAGACCTCAAATCCGCGAGGCTTTCGGTTTCTGTATCTGGCAGAATTGGCGTGAATACTGATGAAAAAGGCGTTTTTATTTTTATTGGCAATTTCTGCCCTTTTTTTCAAAGGAACAAATTTGTCGCTGTTTCTGATTAAAATGACTGTTAACCCCTCTTTGAGCAAAATTTTCTTCAGAGAGCGGGCAATCTTCAAATTTACTTCTTTTTCTTGAAGACCCTTCCAACCAATTGCTCCTGGATCCTTGCCGCCGTGTCCGGCGTCAATAACAATGGTTTCAATTCTATGAATTTGTTTTTTAGATTGAACAAATTTTCGCTCAGGAACTAATGACTTTCCATTCAGCTCTTGTTGGTAAAAAGCTAAGGAAATAAATACCGCTCCCCGATGAAACTTGGAAAAATTATTTAAGCAGCATATTTCCCCATCCTTGAGAAAAAAATCTTCGCCAACAATAAAGATTATCTCCTTATCCCCTTTTTCCAAAGTCACTTTCTGGGTTAAGAAATCATAATCATAATCCCACTCTGCAAAAGTTAAAGGCAGATACTTTTTACCCTTAATAATTGTAAGACGGTATCTGCTTCCTGCTTCACGCCTTAGGCTTTGGCTAACCGGGGCGCAAGAAGCTGCGCAAAAAATAAAAAAAAATATTAGGGATAATACTTTAAGGTTTTTCGTTTTTAGCATTTATATCTAAGTTTTTTATACTGCCACCGACTAACAAGCACTCATTTTGATCATATATATTGAATTTTGAAAAAAATTATTTTCCATAATGTTTAATTCTATTATTCGCTAAATCAATATATCGCTTTTCTTTTTCAATTCCTATCCAATTTCTGCCAAGAGCCTTTGCAACTATCGCCGTTGTTCCGCTTCCTAAAAACGGATCTAAAACTAAATCGCCCTTCTTGCTTGCGGAAAGTAAAACTTGCTGAATTAATTTAAGCGGTTTTTGCGTAGGATGTGCTTTTATTCCGTTTTCGTCTTTTAATCTTTCAGCACCACGACAAATTTTAAAAACCCAATCCGTATCTTTCATTTGCTCACCGCCGTTCATTTGTTTTAAAAATTCATTATTGAAAGTATAATTTTTGCAATTTTTATTTTTTACCGCCCAAATTAACGTTTCGTGATTATTTGTAAATCTTCTGCCGT
>DAOWIN010000101.1 GCA_030640885.1 Candidatus Omnitrophota bacterium | reverse complement strand
AGGTAATCAAATATCAAACGAGCAAGACCTTTATCCTGCGTCCGTTCGCTTCGCTCACTATCGCAGGCTCTTCCGCCTCAGGCGGGAGAAAGGAAAGGAGGTGGTGGAAAGAAAATAGTCTATAGTTTACAGTGAACAGTAGGCAAAAGTTGCCAACTGCCAAATTTGTTATATTTAATCATTTTATGGAGGCAGAGATGAAAAAGATTTTGGTTAGCACATTATTATTATTGGGATTAATTTTTGGCGGCGTTGTTTTAGGTGAAGAGGTATTTGCCCAAGAGGGTTGGAGTGAAGAAGAATGGGAAGTAAGCACTTATGAATTTCCAGTATACACAGAAATTTCCTCTTCCAACAATCACTTTGTTCCTTCAGGTTGGATGGGTGATTACGGTGATATTGTTATTAATGAGAGTTGCTCAGAAAATCCTCACAGGGGAGAAAGTTGTATCAAGATTATTTACACGGCAAAAGCAACGCAAGGGAATCGCTGGGCAGGTATTTATTGGCAGAATCCAGCCAATAATTGGGGAATGATAAACGGCGGTTTTGACTTAAGCGGAGCTACTAAACTAACCTTTTGGGCAAAAGGAGCAAAGGGAGGGGAGAGGGTTGAGTTTAAGGTAGGAGGAATCAGTGGCAAATACAGCGATTCACTTCAGCCCCCCGTTTCTACCGGAATAATTGTCTTAACCAATGAGTGGACACCTTACAATATTGATTTGGAAGGCAAGGATTTGTCTTATATCTCTGGTGGGTTTTGTTGGGTAACCTCGATGCGCGACAATCCCGAGGGTTGCGAAATATATCTGGATGATATAAAGTTTGAATAGAATCTCAAAGAAGAAATTCATAGAAATTTGCCCCCGACGTTTCTGTCGGGGGGCGAAATTAGTAGAATTTCAAAGGAGAACCTCATAGAAATTTATAGAAATTAAGGGCAATAAGTTTCTATGAATTTCGTGAGCGTAGCGAACAAGTTTCGCGAACGAAGTGAGCAAATTTCACTCGCCAAAGGTGAGTATATTTCAATTTTAAAAGGGGAGTTTTATGAGAAAACCTTTTCTACTTTCTATTTTCTATTTTTTGTTCTTTGCACTTAGCGGTTGTAACCCGGTTTCTGAATATAGTTCTTCCTTACCCGCACCCGCTGTCAAGAATTCAAAATTAACTTCTTTATCTATTTCTCCTTTATCAGTTGATTTAACAGTGGGAGAAGAAAAGAGATTTGATGTTGAAGCAAAAGATAAGGAAGGAAACATTCTTGCGGTAACCCCGCGTTGGTTGGTAGAAGGAAATATTGGAGAAATATCGCCGCAGGGTTTATTTAAAGCACTGGCTGTTGGAGAAGGGACAGTGAAAGCGCTCAGTGATTCTTTAATGGCCAATAGTTTGGTAACTATAAAAGAAAAAGAGGAATTTAAGCCCTTTTTTGTTTATAGTGAATATACCTCTGCCAGCGACCATTTTATTCCATCCGGCTGGATGGGTGATTATAAAGATATCACCCTTGATGAAAATTGTCAGCAGAATCCTCATTCGGGGGAAACCTGTATTAAGGTTGTCTACTCAGCAGAAGCAACGCAAAGGAAGCATTGGGCGGGCATTTATTGGCAGTATCCGGCTGATAATTGGGGGACAACAGATGCTGGTTTTAACTTGAGCGGAGCAACTAAACTAATCTTTTGGGCGAAAGGAGAAAACGGCGGCGAAAGAATAGTAGAATTTAAGATTGGAGGGATGAGAAATAAATATTCTGATTCTGCTGTTGCCGGTATTGGTCCAGTTGTGTTAACCAACGAATGGAAGGAATACGAGATAGATCTTTCAGCTAAAGATATGAGTTATATTATCGGTGGATTTTGTTGGGCAAGCAATCAGACGAATAATCCCGAGGGCTGCACATTTTATTTAGATGATATAAGGTATGAATAAAATGTCTAATTTCTAATTGCTCTAACTCCATTGGGTCACCCAGTTTCCCAGGTCCCTATCTACCAGTTACCCAGCAACCAGCCACCCAGACGCCCAGCTGGGAAACTGGTTGCTGGGCGGTTACCATTTAGGTCAGTTAATCGTTTCAGAGGGTTCTTATGAGAAAAATATTTCTGTTCTCTGTTTTCTTTTTTCTGTTCTCTGTTTTCTGTCCTCTGTCTTTTGTTAGAGCCGACCAGATAAGAATACGCACAATCATAACTCCTGTAGGTAGCCAGTCTGAGAAGTGGGGAGCGGCAGGGTTGATGGTGTGTATTGGAGGAGAACCAATAAATGTAGGTGGATGCGGAATAAATGATGTAATCGGCGTAAACAGAAAAAGTGCTGAAGGAACAGAGACAATAGATATTGAACAGCAATTTTGCGATACTACTTCTGCAGAGGAGTACTGCAATAAGATGGTTTTCTTTGTTGATGATGGAGACCATCAGTTTGGGAGTGGTGATACGGTGTATGAGGTGAGGGGAAGGGAAGGAGCTGGAGAATTTCCCGAAGACGCTTGTATGTGGGTTAAGAATGAATGTCCGGATGGATGGGTTAATACATACGATCCATGCTTAGATGAAACTAGTAGAACAACTATTGGTATAATAGGTAATATAGTTCTCAAGAATAGTTTTTCAAGTGAAGCAAATGCATTAGCTTGTTGCAGAGCAAATTATGGAGTATATACAGAGAATGTTGAGTCGTTCAATGGATGCACAGGAGTAGTTTCTTATGTGTTTACTCCTATGGGTTATAATTGTTCAAAAAATTGGGTTTGCAGTGAGGCTTGGCATGGGTACCCTTGGAGTTATCGAGGGACTACATGGAGATGCAAAAAAGATTCTATAACATATTACTGGTGCTGCCCGCCGGAATAAAACTTTTTTATAACCCTAACCTTTTTACAAAAACAAAAGATTCAACAGATTGGCGAGAAATACAATTTAAAATTAATTCTGCTTCACGGTTCTTATGCCCGCGGACAGAGTGAAAAGGGTAGTGATTTGGATGTTGCGGTTTTGGGGAAGGAACCAATAAAATTTGACATTTTATTAAAAATCCATTATGATCTAACTGATGTCTTTGATGATAATAGAGAAAGGGAATTAGATGTAAAGTCATTGCATAATGTGATGCCGTTGTTTTGTTTTGAGGTGATGAGGCATAGCATTTTATTATTTGGCAAATCAATGGATTATCGTTCCTTTAAGATTTATGCCCAGCGTAATTTTCAGGAGAGCAAAGGGTTGTTTGAATTACTTGATGTATTAGTGCGCAAAAGGCAAAAGTATCTTATGCAAACCTATGTTAGATAAAGAATTTTTGGAGAAGAAATATCTGCAAGCGCAGGGTTTCGCAATGCAATAGTTCATGTAGAAAAGGTGGGGTTTTTTAATCGGGGTAAAGATACATTATCTAAGGAGAACAATGAGCGAAGTTAAAGACAAGAAGGAAGTTGAAGTTAAACAAAAAAAGGAAATTAAGGTAAAAACAGAAGAAAAAGCTAAAGAAAAGAATAAGAGTAAGAGTAAAACTGAGGCCAAAAAGGAATATTGGGCAGTAGGCAGAAGAAAAAAGGCGGTTGCCCGAGTGAAATTGGTTACACAGAAAAAAGGCGGAATTGTCGTGAACCATCAGCCATCAAAGAGTTATTTTGTTCTTCCCCAATGGCAAGGTTTTATTGAACAACCCCTGATAGTTACTAACTTTCTAAACAGATATGAAATTGCGGTTAATGTTAAAAGCGGAGGAATTGCCGGGCAAGCCGGAGCGGTGCGGCAAGGGATTAGTCGAGTTTTGATAAAGATGGATGCAAGTCTGCGGCCAATATTGAAAAAGGCCGGTTTACTCACTCGCGATGCTCGCTGTAAGGAAAGAAAGAAATACGGGCAAAAAGGGGCGCGGGCTAAGTTTCAGTTTACTAAAAGATAATGAAGCCCAACCCGATGCAACATCGGGGTGTTGGCTGAATTACCCAGCACTAATTTTTCAAGGATGCTTAACCATAGTAGAAAATTAGTGCTGGGTTCAATGCGCACAGTGTTTTACATTCACTTTATTCTGTAAAACACGTGCTTATTAAATGTTTTGGGATTATCTATTAAGTTTATTTTCCAGCGATATTGGTATTGATTTGGGTACTTCTGCTACATTAGTCTATGCAAAAGGAGAAGGAATTGTTCTTTGCGAACCGTCAGTAGTGGCTATCCAAAAAGGGGCAAATAGCGTTTTAGCCGTAGGGGAAGAGGCGAAAAGGATGTTGGGAAGAACACCCGGCAATATTGTCGCCTTGAGGCCAATGAAGGATGGCGTAATTACCGATTTTGAGGTCAGTGAAAGCATGCTACGCTATTTTATTAGAAAATCACGCCGACGGAGATTTTTTATAAAGCCGCGTATTGTTGTAGCTGTGCCTAGCGGAATTACCGAAGTAGAAAAGAGAGCCGTTAAGGATTCTGCCGAGCACGCCGGGGCGAGAGAGGTTTATCTTATTGAAGAACCTATGGCGGCGGCTATCGGCGTAGGTTTGCCGGTGCAGGAGCCAGCGGGGAATATGATTATTGATATAGGGGGCGGTACGACAGAGGTAGCCGTAATTTCTCTTGCCGGTATAGTTTTTTCCAAGAGTATTCGCATTGGCGGCGATGAGATGGATGAGGCAATTATTCAGTATTTGAAAAAGACATACAATTTAATGATCGGAGAAAGAACTGCTGAGGAGATTAAAATTAAGATTGGTTCAGTTTATCCTTTGCAGGAAGAGATGACTATGGAGGTTAAAGGCAGAGATTTGATAGCAGGTCTTCCTCACACTTTAACCGTTTCTTCTGAGGAGATCCGCGAGGCTTTATCTGAACCAATGACCAGCATATTAGAGACGATAAGGATTGCTTTAGAAAGGACGCCGCCGGAGTTGTCTGCAGATTTAGTAGACCGCGGAATAATCCTTGCTGGCGGGGGGGCATTGTTAAGAGGTTTAGATAAACTTTTAGCTGAAGAGACAAAACTTTCAGTGCATATTGCTGATGACCCGTTAACGGCCGTGGCTTTGGGCACGGGTAAAGTTCTTTCTGAGATACATTTTTTAAAGAGAGTGAGCATTACGCCTCATATGAAGTAAGTGGCGGTTATATGTGACCAATCGAAAGTTATCTGTTATCGTTATCATTCTTATTCTTTTTTCCTTAAATAAATTTAGAACTGCGAAAGTTCTGAATACTTATTTAATCAATCTAAGTAAATTCCCCTTGGAAGTGATCACCTTTTCCTTTAACAGAGGAATAAATTTTATTAATAAGGGGGAGTTAAAACAGGAAAATAAGCGGCTTAAACAAGAAATAAAAGTACTTGAACAAAAGGTTGTGGAATTACAAGAGACTGCGCAGGAAAACGAACGCCTGCGTGGTCTTTTGTCTTTTAAGAAGGAAAACTATTCAACGATTCCCGCTCAGGTAATCGGGGAGAGTTCAAACAACTGGCGGAAGGTAATTATTATTAATAAGGGGGAGGATGATGGACTTGTTGAGGATATGGTAGTAGTTACTAAAGAGGGATTAGTGGGAAGGGTAACCGGAGTAGGCTTAGGGAGCAGCAGGGTAATGCTTATTATTGATTTTAATTCTAAGGTAGCGGCTTTTGTCCAGAGAACTCGCGAGCAGGGAGTTGTCGAGGGTATTACCTGCTCTTGCGAGATGAGATATATTGATAAGTATAGCAATATTCGAAAAGGAGATATGATTATTTCTTCGGGAAAAGGGGGGATATATCCAAAAGGATTAATAATCGGAAAGGTAGATGCGTTAAATGAAGATGTAAATAAATTGCAGCTTAAAGCTGCTGTTTCGCCAGCGGTTGATTTCTGCAGGTTAGAAGAAGTTTTATGCTTAAAAAAGGGTTCTCTCTAATATTCCTCTTATTCATCGCTTTTATTCAGGTTACTATTTTAAAGCGAATTGAACTTTACGGGGTCCAACCCGATATTCTCTTGCTTAGCGCTGTTTTTTTCGCTCTTTTACCAAAAGAGAGAGGTAAAATCGATTCCCTTATTTTTGCGCTATTGGCAGGCTTATTAAAAGATATATTTAGCGAAGATATTCTGGGAATTAATGCATCCTCTTTTGTTATCCTAATTTTGCTCATTGAGCATTATCGCCAAAAGATTTATATTGAACATTTTTCTGCCTGCTCGCTGGTTTCTTTTTTTTCGGCTTTCTTCGTTTCCCTTTTTTATTATTTTACCCACTATCGTTTGTTACCTCCTTTTTTCAATTCTCTGCGTTGCATAATTCTTCCTTCCAGTATATATACAGCATTATTCGCTATTCCATATTTCTATCTGCTGAAAAGCTTCAGGCTCCAAGCTTCAAGCTACAAGCAAGAAACTACAAGCTAATAAGCTCCAAGTTGCAAGCTCCAAGTTGCAAGCAAGAGACCTAATCTATAAGATTTCTTTTCTTTTTCTTGCCTGTAGCTTGTAGCCTGCGACTTGCAGCTTTTTCTAATGCGTCTTAAAATATTTTCTTTTATAACACTAATTTTGTTTGTTGTTTTGATTTTAAGTTTGTGGAATATTCAGATTAACAAACATAACTTTTACAAACAGCTCTCTGACAAAAACCGAATTCGCCTTGTTCCTTTGCCGGCGGCTCGCGGGTCTATTTATGACCGCCGCCAAAGAATTTTAGCTGAGGATAAACCTTTATTTACTTTGTCACTTATCCCTAATGAATTTTCCAGACAAAACTCTTTTGCAATTAAGCGAGTGTTAGAGAAATTGAGTAAGATTTTGGGTCTTTCTGTTGAACAGATTAAACAACGAATAAATAAAAAAAAAGGTGTTCCTTTTGCTCCCTTAGTTATTTTGGGCAATTTAAGCAAAGATGAGGCGATAGCTATTGAAGAAAAAAATTTAGAGTTGCCGGGCATAACCATTCAAATTATCCCCCAGCGAGAATATCCTTATAAAAATATTGCTGGTCATATTGTAGGGTATATAGGCAGAATCAATGCTGATGAAGTTAAACAAAAGAGATATGGTTACCAATTCCAAAATTGGGTTGGCAGAATGGGAATAGAAAGGTCTGCGAACATTTATTTAAGCGGAGAGAATGGCGGTCGTCAGATTGAGGTAAATCATTTAGGAAGGCAAGTAAGGGAGTTGGGAATTAAATTGCCGCGGCGCGGTGAGGATATCCATCTAACTATTGATATCGATTTACAAAAAGCCGCGCATAAAATATTAGCAAAGCAAGGGTTAAAAGGGACAATCATTGTAATGAATCCGCATACAGGGGGAATTCTGGCAATGGTTAGTGAGCCTTGCTTTGACCCCAATGATTTTGTAAGTGGGAACAAAGCAAGAATAACTAAAATTTTGAATAATTCCGCCTCTCCCTTACTGAACAGAGCCATTTCCGGTCTATATGCACCCGGTTCAGTATTTAAACCAATCGTTGCTATTGCCGCTTTAGAGACAAAAAAGATTTTACCTGTGGCTTATCTTCATTCTCCGGGAAGATATTTAATAGGAAATAGGTTTTTTTATTGTTGGAAAAAAAGCGGGCATGGGTGGTTAAATATAAAAGAGGCGTTAGCTTATTCCGCCAATGTTTTTTTCTATAAAGCAGGGGAGAAATTGGGCGTGAACAATTTAACCCGATTTGCTCTACTTTTTGGGTTAGGGAAAAAGACAGGGATCGAGTTGCCCGGGGAAAAAGATGGTTTAGTTCCTAACAAGAGATGGAAACTGTTGAACAAAAGAAAAAAGTGGTACAAAGGAGAAACTGCTCTTTTTTCTATTGGACAGGGCTATCTTTTGGTAACCCCTTTGCAGATGGCAAGGGCAATTTCAGTAATTGCTAACGGGGGGTATTTAGTTAAACCAATAATAATAAGAAAGTCACAAGTTACCAGTCACAAGTTACCAGTCACAAGTTACCAGTTAAAACCCGTTACTCGCAAATTAAATATTTCATTGGAAAATATTAATGCTGTTAGAGATGGAATGGTTAAAGCTGTGGAGGATGAGAATGGTACTGCTCATCGTCTCAAAATAAACAATTTTAGCATTGCCGCTAAAACAGGTACTGCGCAAGTAAAAGGAAAAAAGTCAAATTCATGGATAGTCGGATTTTGTCCGGTTAAAGAACCAGAAATTGTTTTTGTTATTCTTATCGAACAAGGGGGGCTATCAGCGAGAAGGGTGAACATTGCTCGCGAGTTGGTTGAAAAGTGGAGGGAGATAAAAATAAAATGACTAATTAATCTAATTTCTAATTGATCTAAATAATGCCTAATGTCCAATTTCTAATGACCAAATTAGACATTAGATATTGAGGTTTGATTAGACATTAGAGCAATTAGACATTAGACATTTTAAACATCAAATGAAGCATTCTTTTTTACGAAGATTAGATATTCCCCTAATAACGGTTGCTTTAGTCATTTCTATTTTAGGGTTATTTTTTTTAAAGAGTGCTACCTATACTCATTCATCAAACTATCTAATCAAACAAGTAATCTGGTTGATTTTAGGGGTTTTGAGTTTGTTGAGCATTTTGAAAATAGGATATTCCCGCTTAATAGAAATTTCTCCCATTTTATATGTTGTAAGTTTGGCTTTGCTTATTTTAATTTTGGTTGTGGGCAACCCGAGATTAGGCGCGCAGAGGTGGCTGCAATTTAGATTTTTTACTTTTCAGCCATCCGAATTTTTAAAAATTGTGCTTATTCTTTTTTTGAGCAGACATTTAGGATATTACTCCCCTTCTGCCTATTATAAAAGAAATGAATTAAAAGAAATATTAGTCTGCGGTTGCTTAACTTTATTCCCTATGTTTTTGATTTTAAAACAGCCAGATTTAGGCACTGCTCTCGTTTTAGGGTTTATTTTTTTAACAATAATTTATGTTTGGGGTATGAAAACCAAATACCTATTTTTTATGGTTGTTTCCGGGTTAATTTCTTTACCAGTTTTTTGGCACTTTCTTAAGAATTATCAAAAGAAACGGCTTTTGGTTTTTTTGAACCCCAATTTTGACCCTTTGGGAGCAGGATATACGGTAATCCAGTCTAAAATTGCTATTGGTTCAGGCGGTTTATTAGGAAAAGGGTGGCTTGCCGGCAGTCAAAACCAATTAAATTTTCTGCCTGAACACCACACCGATTTTATTTTTAGTGTAATTGGCGAAGAATGGGGATTTTTAGGAGGTTTATTGATAATTTTGCTTTATCTTTTTCTTATTTTGAGAGCTATTCACATTGCGGCTTTAACTAAAAGTAGAAGTGGAAAACTGACGGCGGCGGGAATAGCAGGACTGCTTTTAATACATATTGTCATAAATATTGGAATGAATATTGGAATAATGCCGATAACCGGTTTGCCTTTACCTTTAATAAGCTATGGCGGTTCTTCCTTAATTGTAATTATGAGCAGTATAGGGCTTTTGTTGAGCGTGGATAAAGAGAGAAGAATTTATGGTTGACCCCGTTAGAAGTTCGTGTTTTTACCGCTAAGTTTTAGCTTATTGTAAAGAAAGATTTTGCGATTGTCGTATTTCTTTGAGCAATAGAAAAAAATCCCTAATTTTTTTCTGACAGGACTTCTAACGGGGTTGACCCCGATAGAGGTCCGATTTTTGCTAAGATTTAATTTGTTATTCATAAAAAAAGATTTTGTGATTGCGACAGGGCAACGGTTCATTGGGTTTATTGGGTTCATTGAGTTTATTGAGTTTATTGGGTTCATTGGGTTTAACTCCATTAACTCCATTAACTCCATTAACTCCATAAACTCTAACGGGGTTGACAAAATGATTGTTGTGTAGTAAATTATAATCATATTTCAAATCGTTCCCTCTCGCAAGCTCTCCGACGCTTCCGTCGGAGAAAGGAAAGGAGGCACAAAATGGGTTTTTTAAAAGATCTATCTTTGGGATCTCGCGGATTAAAACACAAATTAACCATAATTTTTTCTCTCGTTTCAGTTATTCCTTTGTTAATATGCGGATATCTAATATCCTATTATTTTTCTCTGAAGGGAGATTTTACTCAGATTACTTTGATTGTAATTATTGCTTTAATGGTAATTTTTTTAGGGTGGAGAATAGGAAAGGAGGCCATTAATTCTTTAATGAAAGTAGTGGAACAGGCAAAAGCGATTAGTAAAGGTAGTGTCCGAGAAGTAAAAATAGCCAGAGACGATGAGCTCGGTGAGCTCGGCGATTCCTTAAACAAAATGGCTTCTCAGATTAAGGGAAATATTCAGGAACTTAAAACTCATCTTGAAAAGATTGAAGAACTGACCATTATTGATGAACTTACTAATTTATACAATGAAAAGTATATGAAAATGAGACTAAGTGAGGAGATAGATAGGGCGGTTACTTTCCAGCACCCCTGCTCTTTAATTTTTTTAAAAATCGATAGATTCGGGCGCTATCTAAAAGAAGACCTTCTGCCAGAAGTAGCTTTGGTGCTTAAGAGAAATGCTAATAATAATATTGATAAAGCAGGAAGACTAAAGGGTGAAGATTTTGTTTTGATTTTACCCGAGAAAAGCAAAAAGAAGGCAATCGAAATAGCGGAAAAAATAAGAGATGATATAAATAAGGTAGAAAGTGGTTTGGCTGTAAATATAGGAGTAAGCAGTAATCCCTTAGATAGCAACAGCGCTGAAGGGTTGCTTAATAGGGCAGAAATAGCTATGCAGCAAGCTGCAAGAGAAGGGGAAAATTTAGTAAGAGCTGCATAATAGGAAAGAGACCAACTTTGGCAAAATGCCAAGTTGGAAATAACAAATAACAAATAACAAATCCCAAATTACATCCGCCTGAGGCGGACCAAATCTCAATGACCAAATGACCAAAAACAATCACCTTAAATATTTTTCTTTTTCTTTGTTTAGGTTCACCCCGTTAAATAATTTACTTCGTAAATCAAAATCCAAAGGATTTTATTTAATGGGGTCAATTGTAATTTGGTGCTT
>DAOWIN010000061.1 GCA_030640885.1 Candidatus Omnitrophota bacterium | reverse complement strand
TAATATTTATTTGCGAACAAGATAGATCCAATGTTTTGGCAATGTTTACCCTCATCTTTTGTTTAAACAAAGAAAGTTTTGGTTGTTCAATAAGAACAGTAGCGTCAATATTCTCAATGCTCAACCCTTTTTCTTGCAAAAGTTCTTTTACCTTGATCAGAAGCTTTAGACTGCTAATATTCTTAAATGTTTCATCTTTGTCAGGGAAATGTTCACCGATGTCTTCCAACCCTGCTGCGCCCAATAAGGCATCACAGATGGAGTGTGTTAAAACATCGGCATCTGAATGTCCATCCAATCCCTTTTCAGAAGGGATTTGGACACCGCCTAAAATCAAATTTCTTCCCTCTCTGAGAGGGTGAATATCGTAACCAAAACCAATTTTCATGATGAAAATTATTATATCAAATTTCCCCTAAACTTGCAAATAAAAAAGGGCAGTTTGCCTATATTAGCTTAAACTGCCCTTTCTCTGCAACCTAACAACCTACCTTTATTTTTAGACCTCTTTGAATGCTTCTTGCTCCTTGTCCAATTGTCTTTGATAATTCTCAAAGAAGTCTTTTTCTATCGGTTTAACCGCCGGGAATTTTTTGACTCCGTCCCACTGCAAAGCTCTTACTATCTTATCTACTTCTGCTTCGGTAATAATCTTACCCTGATAGTGTTCTCTCAGCAATTGTTCAGCATTATCAATTTTGCCGTCAGATAAGAGGTCTAAACCAAAAACAACGGCTGCTAAAATGAGAGATATTTCTTTTTCTGCCGAATTTGGCTTTTCTATCTTTATTAAACGGCTGTATGAAACGAAGGATGGCCAAAATTCCGTTCCATCATTCTCATCATCCATCATTCTATTATATTCCTTCTCGCTAACCAACGCGGTAAAATTTTGCCAATTTTCTGCTCTATACACATTTTCAGAAAGAAATTTTATAGCATCGCTCTCGTGAACAATCTCAAGAAAATCATATCTTTCGCCGAATTTTTTTAATGTCGCCCACATATCCCCAGCGTCTCTGGGGACTACTATTTTGATGTGCCTATCCGCTTCGCTTATTTCTTCGCTTAATAAATCATTTAATTTAGCAAAAATATTTTCCAATCCAACAACCTGCAAATTACCCTGCTTATCAAACAGAAGCCTAGCATCAATATAAAGCTGTTTCATTGTGCCGGCAATTTGTTCTGTCTGGGCTATGTTAGCTAATTTGTCGGTAGAAATTCTCACAAGAGGTTCACAATAAGATGCTAAAAATTCAAGGTGCACTCGCAAATTATCTGCGGTGTCCACATTAAATCCTATTCCTGCTTCCTCGGCAGTTTGTTGAAACATTAAAAGTATCTTTTCAAAATCTGCGTCAGTGGTATCATCATATTCTTTTTCTTTCTCAGCTTCGGCAAAATGAAGTATAATCATTCTTGCAATTGAACGGGCTGTTTCTAAATCCTCTTCACTTTTTATTCCAGCGAACAATTTTTTTAATCGGTTCTCTCTCTGTTCAGGTATCACTGCCCCTATAATTTCATTTTTTATCCTTGTTGTTGGTATAGTACCCCTAAAAGCAGAATCCAACCATTCTTCAAACTTCGCTATACTTGCAGATTTGTCAACAGGTTCTGGTTCTGCGGCGACAAGAATAGTATCTGGCTCTTCCAATGCCGCTATTTCTACTTCTGTCTTTGCAAGGTGTTGTTCTATAAGCTCTCGCATCTGGATAAATATTTTTCTTATTTCTCTTTGTTTTTTGTCTGAAAGAGTAGAAGAAGGAACACCAAAAATAGTATTAAAAAACGCACGAAGGCTAATACGGCCGTCGCCAGTAACCCAAGTAGTTGGCATCTGCTTTTCCAATACAGAAAACTCCTGACAAAATTCTTCTCCCATCCTTATTCTAAAAAGTCTATCATTGTTCATCTCACGAACAACACTATGTGCAAATCTTGCAATTTCCACATATGCTTCTATCTCTACACCTATACCATCCGCCGTAACAAGAACAATCTCTTCTTCTTTTTCTAAAGCTTCCTCCTCCTCTTTAAATATTGCAAGTCCTTCTCTAAAAAAATCTCTCCTCTTATTTAATTCTATTATTTCTCCAAGTATTTCTTGAGGACTTTTAGTCGCCCTATATGCCCGCTTAACATGCTCTGCCAATCCTTTATCCTCCGGATCTTTAGGATTATCCACTCGACTTGCTCCCGCCAGCGTTTTCATCCCATAAGCCGGATAAGAAAGAGTGTTTAATAAAAAAATGGCAGTTATTGCCACTGACCAAAGTTTCTTTTTCATTTTTTTCCTTAATTTCATCAACCTTAAGCTAATAAGTTTCTCTCCTTATGAAATTCTACCAATTTTCCTTTGGGGAAATTCTACCTTATTTCAGTTTCTTTGTCAAGATTTTTTTATTTCTTTTAAATAAATTTTAAAAATAGGAAAAATAAAAAATCATCGAAATTTTTGCCCCAACCCTTGAGCAAAAATTAAATCTTCGGGAAAGGTAATTTTTATGTTTCTATAATCACCTTGGACAATCTTTACCAGCTGTCCTATTCTTTCCACCAACTCAGCGTCATCGCCTGCCTTTATTTTTTCTTTGTTCGCTTGCTCATAAGCTTTGATAAGCAAATCACAGTGAAAAACCTGGGGGGTCTGAATAGACCAAACTTTCTGACGCAGCAGGGTTCTTTTGACAAATTGCTGTTCATTTATTTCCTTTAGTGTATCTATACAAGGAAAGGCGGCAACCGCCGCTTTATATCTTTCTGCCCCTCGAATGACTTCTGCGGCTATTTCTTTGCTCAAAAACGGACGCACCCCGTCGTGGATAAAAACCAAATTTGCCTTTTTATCTATCTGTTGCAAGCCGTTAAAAACAGAGTCAAAACGGGTTGCTCCACCGGCAATAATCTTCTTAACCTTGTTTAACTTGTATTTTTCAATAATCTCTTTTCGGCAAAAATCCAATTTTGTTTTATGAACAACTAAGATAATCTCGTTCAAAAAATCAAAACTTTGTAAAACAAATAAAGTATGGGCTAAAATCGGCTTGCTCCTGAGCAGTAAATAAGGCTTATCTTCCCCGCCAATTCTCGTTCCCCTTCCCGCCGCTGGAACTATTGCAGATATATTCATCTGTGTCTAACTTTGGCAAATTCCCCAAAATCATAATCAAAGGAAATTTTTGCGTTTTGAGCGAACATCAAATTTAGCACATAGCGTTTAGCGGATAGTAAAAACTTAGATCTTACGGTTTTCTTATCTTTCTATACGCTATACGCTATACGCTTAAGCTTTCTCCAGCCCGTGTTTACGCTCCAATAATCTTTTATCAATCAATTTTACAAGCGGATAATATTCCAATATTCCCACAACCTTTCTTGACTTTTCGCTCTCAACTACCATTAGGCAATTCAGCTCTCTTCTATTGAATATCTCAAATGCCTCTTTTAAGGGCTGCCCCTGACAAATTACCTTATCTGCCGGCATAGCTATATCCTTTGCTAAGATGAGCGGACTAAGATCTTCCTCTAAAAAGGTATTTTTTAAGTCGCCCAAAGAAATCCGTCCAGTCAGTATTCCAAAATTATCCACAACCGGAAAATGATACTCCTCTCCCTCTTTAACAATCTTCATAATTCTATTAAGCGTAAAACCCTCTTTAATTAAAGAATAATCCTTTTGCATTACATCGGCAACCTTACAGGATTCTATGATGTCATCAGTAGTTACATTTCTCCACATTTCATCTGCCTTTTTCAACCCCAATCTTATGCAGGGCGGACCAATTAACTCCGACACGAAGACACCCGCCACAACAACATTCATCACCAGAAAACCCACATTTTCACCTTCCGGCCCTAATAAACTAAAGCTATGCTGAACAGACATTGCTAAACCGAGTGCCACACCTGCTTGAGCAAAAAGGCAAATTCCTAAATATTTGGTTACCTTTTCCTTCGCTTTGGAAAGAAGGCCACCTAAATATGCCCCGCTTACCTTTCCAAATCCCATTCCCAAGAGATACGCCATTGCAAGCAAGAGTATACTTATTTTTGAAAATACCCCAATATCTAAACGAGCGCCCGCAATTACAAAAAAAAGAACATATAAAGGAATGCCGAATTTTTTGATGCTTTTAAAAATCTCGCCGTTTTTCGCAGGTATTAAATTAGAAATTGTTACACCTAATATCATCGCCGGCAGAATAATATCAATCTTCAAAAAAATTGCTGTTCCTAAAGTAACAATAATGGCTCCTAAAGAAAAAAGGAATGCCCGCTCTTTTTCTTTGGTGCGATTGAGCAACTTATAAAGCCCATATCCCACCCCTGCTCCCAAAATTAGCGATTTTCCTATTTCTAATAACGGAACACCTATGCTATGAAAAAGAGAAAAATTTTCTTTTACAAGCATTGATTTGGCAAAGGCGCTAGCAAATCCATAAAGAATAAGGGCAAGCCCATCATCCAAAGCGACTATAGAGGTTAAAGTTGTGGTTAATGGTCCTCTTGCCTTGTATTCCCAAAGAACATTGATAGTAGAAGCTGGGGCAGTAGCTGAAGCAATAGCGCCTAAAAGCAATCCCAAATATAGTTTTTTCGTGATAAGGGTAACAAGGAATGCTACAAACGCAAAAGCTAATACACCTTCAGTAATAAGAATTGTGTATATTGAACGCCCATATTTTTTAAAAACATCTATTTTTAGCTCTGAGCCAATCATAAACCCAATAATACCCAGAGTGAGCTGGATAAGAGGAGTAAAAGTTTGCAAGGTAGATGGACTCCATATCTTTAGAACAGAAGGACCGATTAAAACCCCGGCAATTATGTAACCGACAACTTGAGGAATTTTAAACCTTTGAAAAAGTTTAGCTCCAACAGTTCCTAAAAATATAGCAATTCCGCCTAAAAAGAGAATGTTCATAACTGAACTTTGACAAAAACTTGCCAAAGTTGAGAAAATTCCAAATTCCAAGCACCAAATAACAAACAAGCACCAAATTCCAATAACCAATGTTCAAAACAACTACTTAAAAGCATTTTCTTGTTATTCTTTGTTTGGAGCATTGAGATTTCGGTCATTGTGATTTATTTGTAATTTGGGATTTGTTATTTGTGATTTAATTATTTTTTTTCTAATCCCATTTCTATCGCCTCTTCTATGTCTCCCACCTCAATGATTTTTATATCTTTAAAATGAGGTTTTGGCTTGCTCTTGGGAATTAAACAATACTCAAAACCCAATTTTTCTCCTTCAGATATTCTTCGGTTTAACTGGGTAACATTGCGTATCTCTCCGCCTAAACCGAGCTCGCCGATAAATAAACAGCGGCTTCTCAATCTTCTATCTCTGAAATTGGATACAACTGATAAAGCAATTCCCAAATCTGCCGCCGGCTCAATAATTTTTATTCCGCCAACAACATTTATAAATATATCCTGCATTTGTAATTTTAAATTCGCTTTCTTTTGTAATACCGCTAAAGTCAAAAGACAACGGTTGTAATCTAATCCGCTGTTTTTGCGAGCTGGTATACCAAAATGCGTAGGTGTTACTAATGCCTGAATTTCCACCAATAACGGACGTGTTCCTTCCATGCAACAAACTACTGCCGAACCGGGGCTTTTTTCCTCTCGGTTTTCCATAAACAACTTTGAGGGATTAGAAATAGGTGATAATCCTTGAGCAGACATCTCAAAGATTCCAATCTCATTAGTAGAACCAAATCTATTTTTTATTGCCCGTAGAATACGATAATTATAGTATTTATCCCCCTCAAAATAAAGAACAACATCAACAATATGCTCTAAAACCCTTGGGCCGGATAAATAACCCTCTTTGGTAACCTGTCCAATTAGAAATATAGAAATATCCTCTTTTTTTGCTAATAAAGTAAGCCGAGCAGTGCATTCTTTTATCTGAGAGATGCTTCCCGGCGCCGAACTTAAATCCTCTTTATAGATTGCTTGAATGGAATCAATAACAACTACGCAAGGAGAAATTTTCTTTATATAAGTGGTGATTAAATTTAGATTGGTTTCGCTTACTATAAATAATTCTTTCGCCTCTATTCCCAATCTTTGACCGCGCAGTTTAGCTTGTTTAACCGATTCTTCAGCTGTAACATAAAGAACCCTCTGCTTTTTGGAAAGCAAATTGGAAATTTGTAGAAGAAGGGTAGATTTTCCAATGCCCGGCTCGCCGCCTACAAGGATTACCGAACCCCGCACAATTCCCCCACCCAAGATGCGATTAAATTCTTCAATCCCGGTAGAGAAACGAATGTCTTTATCCGCTCCTATCTCTGTCCAAGATTGAGGAGGTACTGAAGAATACTCGCTTGGGTGAACAGAAGAAGGTTCGCTCACCTCTTCTACTAAGCTATTCCATTCACCGCAATCCGGACACCTCCCTAACCATTTTGGAGACTGATAACCGCACTTCTGGCAGGTAAAAATTGATTTCATTTATCCCTAACTATACCTCCTTTTAATCCTTGCAATTTGCAACTTGTCCTATCTTGTAACCTGCATCTTTCTTTTTTTCTTTTCTTGCCTGTAACCTGCAGCTTGCGACTTGCGACTTGCAGCTTACTTCTTTCCAATCCAATCCATCATCGCTCGCAGTTTTTTACCGATTATTTCAATAGGATGATTCTCGTCGCGTTTGCGCAGGGTATTAAACGCTGGCCGTCCAGCTTTATTCTCCAAAATCCATTCGCGGGCAAATTCCCCTTTTTGAATCTCGCCCAAGATTTTGCGCATTTCTTTTCTGACCCCTTCGTTAATTACTCGCTTGCCGCGGGTTAAATCGCCGTATTCAGCCGTATCGCTCACTCTCTTCCGCATTCCCTGTATTCCATTTTCATATATCATATCGGTAATCAGTTTTAATTCATGCATACATTCAAAATAGGCAATTTCGGGCTGATAACCGGCGTTAATCAATGTTTCAAATGCGGCTTTAACCAATTCGCTAACCCCGCCGCAAAGAACAACCTGTTCGCCAAAGAGGTCGGTTTCGGTTTCTTCTTTAAAGGTTGTTTCAATCACGCCAGCCCGCGTTCCACCAATCCCCTTAGCATAAGCCAATCCCAATTGTACAGCTTTACCTGTATATTCCTGGAATATTGCTAAAAGGCAAGGAACACCTTTTCCTTGCGTGTACATCTGACGAAGCAGACTGCCTGGCCCTTTGGGAGCAACCATAAATACATCTGCATCCTTAGGAGGAACAATTTGGTTAAAATGAATATTAAAACCATGAGAGAAGACAAGGGCATTGCCTTCTTTAAGATTCTTCTCTACAACATCTTTATAGACCCTCGCCTGCACATCGTCTTGAGTAAGCATCTGAATAATATCGCACTTCTGAGCAAGTTCATCAGCAGTCAACGGACTAAAACCATCCTCTTCGGCTTTTTTATAATTTTCGCTTCCTTTTAGGTCGCTCACTTCTATATCCAATCCGCTGTCTTTTAGATTTAACGCTTGAGCTCGCCCCTGAATTCCATAACCGATTATCCCGATTTTCCTTTCTTTTAAAATACCTAAATCAGCCTCTTTGTCATAATATACCTTTGCCATTTTTTACCTCCCTAACTCAATTTTGGTAAAACCAAAATTGGTAAATTACAAATAACAAATTACATCCGCCTGAGGCGGACGAAATATGCTCGTTCACTTCGTGAACTCACGAAATTTATTGAAATTAATTTCCATCAACTTCGTGAGCGAAGCGAACAAATTTCGTCCCGACGCTACGTCGGGGCAAATTTCTATAAATTTCCATGATTCTCTTCCAACAGCTCCTCAATAATCTGAGTATGAAATTTTCCTTCCCCGAATGTTTTGCTGGCAAGAATTTCTTTATGTAAAGAAATAGTAGTTTTAATTGGCTCAATAACGAATTCGTCCAATGCCCGCTGCATAATGAGAATTGCCTCTTTTCGGTTTGCAGCGTAAGTAATCAGCTTAGCAATCATTGAATCGTAATAAGGCGAAATTGTGAAACCAGCATAAGCGGCAGTATCCAAACGAACTCCTCGTCCCCCAGGAGCAATCCAATGTTCAATTTTTCCCGGCGAGGGAGAAAAATTATTTTTCCAATCTTCAGCGTTAATTCTACATTCAATTGCCCAACCCTTAATCTTTATATCTTTCTGCTGATATTTAAGCTTTTCACCGGCGGCAATCTTAATTTGTTCCTTTATTAAATCCACGCCTGTTACTATTTCGGTTATTGGATGTTCCACCTGAATTCGGGTATTCATTTCCATAAAATAATAATTATTATCTCTATCCAATAAAAATTCTACTGTTCCCGCTCCTAAGTAGTTTATAGCTTTAGCGCATTTTTTCGCCATTTTGCCCATCTTTTGCCGCAAACTTTTATCTACTTTTAGAGAAGGAGCTTCCTCAATAAGTTTTTGATGTTTTCTCTGAATGGTGCAATCCCGTTCCCCAAGATGAATAACATTTCCATAACTATCAGCAAGAATCTGAAATTCAATATGCCGTGGTTTACGGATAAACTTTTCAATATAAACATCAGGATTATTAAAATTTGCTTCCGCTTCCGCTTGAGCCATAGATATAGAATCTAACAAATCCATTTCATTGCGAACAATACGTATCCCTTTTCCACCTCCGCCACCAACGGCTTTAATGATTACGGGGTAACCAATCTTTTTAGCAATTTTCAAGGCTTTGTTTTTATCTTTAACTATTGACTCACTACCCGGGATTATTGGCACGCCTGCCTTTTTGGCATTCTCGCGAGCAAGAGATTTATCTCCCATTGCCTTAATATTTTCTGGGGTTGGTCCAATAAATTTAATTTGACAGGATTCGCAAATCTCGGCAAAATGGGTATTTTCAGCCAAGAAACCATAGCCGGGATGAACAGCGTCAACATCAGTAATCTCGCCGGCGCTGATTATGCTGGGAATATTAAGATAACTACTGATGCTGGGCGAATCCCCAATACATACGGCTTCATCAGCCACTTTAACCGGCAGAGAATCTTTGTCAGCTTTAGAATAAACTGCCACTGTTTTAATCCCTAATTCTTTGCAGGCGCGAATTATCCTTAAAGCGATTTCTCCCCGATTGGCAATAAGAATTTTGTTAAACATAATTACAGGCTTCAAGCTACAAGCTTCAGGCTACAGGCAAAAAGAAGAAAGACTTCATTTTAATCTTGATTGCAGCCTGCAACTTGAAGCTTGTAACCTGATTATGAACCTTCTCGCTTTAGACTAAATTATGCGTCCAAGCGCAAGAAAGTTCTGAAACTGTTAAAAATTACTTAGTGCCATCAGTGTCTATCAGAAACAAGGGTTGATCAAATTCCACCGCTTCTCCGTTACTCACTAAAATTTCCTTTATCTTTCCCTTCATCTCGGATTTAATTTCGTTCATTACCTTCATTGCCTCAATAATGCAAACGGTTTGTTCTGTTTCTATTTTATCGCCAACCTCTACAAGAGCTTCCGCATCTGGCGAAGAGGCGCGGTAAAAGGTTCCCACAATAGGAGATTTAATCTGTTTAAGTTTTCCTTCTTCTTGTTCTAAATCTAATGGGGGTTTCTCGCTTAGTAATTTTTCAGCTGGGGATACGCTTTGTACTATTTTTTTCCCTTTCTTTCTTAAATAAATTTTTAAATCTCCCTCTTCAATATTTACCTCTTCCAATTTATTCTTATTCATTAAATCAATCAAATCCTTAACTTCTTTTAGGTTCAT
>DAOWIN010000024.1 GCA_030640885.1 Candidatus Omnitrophota bacterium | reverse complement strand
GATGTGCTGATTTATTTTCAAAAAAAGGTCTGTGAACTTTTAGAGAAAAAATGGTATTCCCAATGTTATCAGCTTATGCAACTTTTTCTCAAAGATAGTGAGCGAAGAAGCGATGAGGAGAAAAAAATATTTTCTGCCGCATTAAAAAAAATAATCTCTTTAGAAAAATTAGAAAGACTGTTGGAGGATTTAGAAGAAGCGAGAGAGGCAGAGAAAGAAAGGGTTATTTGGGATATTTTGCGTTGTTGGGAACTAAAAGATTTGTTAGCTTTGACAGAAGAGATGGTTAAAGGAGAAAGAAAAACAGAGATACTCCCCGCCATGATTGTTTTTTTATTTTGTCGGGAAAAGCAATTTTCTTTCCATAGCCTTATTTCGGTTATCAAACAAGCAAGCTCAGGATTGCAAAAGGATATTATTTTTTTGGTGAGAAACGAATATGGCGAGAGCATAGATAGCTTTTTGCTTGCTGAAATAGAGAGTGAAGATAAAGAATTGAGTAAAGATGCCCTTGATATTTTAGTTAAGCAAAGATGTCTCAAAGCAGTGCCAAATTTGCTTTCTTTGCTTAATCCAAAACAAATATTCTTAAAACAGCTATTATTCAAGAGCTTAGATTGGGAAAGGGGGATAATCGAAGATTTGGGGTTTATGGGAGACGAAAAGGCAGTGCCGCAATTAAAAATAATAATAATAATAAATCGCTTTTTTTTAAAGGATAAGAAAAGCTTACGCAATGCAGCGGTGAACGCTCTAAAAAGAATTGGAAGCCAAGAGGCGGTAAAAACTTTATTTGAGGTGGGATATGGAAAATAAAGAAGCTACATTTTTGGCAAAAGTAGAAGAAATGCTTGCAGAATTGAATATAGCCTTAAAAGGTTTGCAAATTTATCCTCAAGCTCATCCGGCTTTAAAAAACATTACCCTTAAAGTGAGCGATTTGTTAATTAATTTACTTAAGGAAGGCGATTTGAATATATCTTTAATAAAGCAAGATTTAGCAATAAATGGAATTCCTTTTTTGAAAAGAAGCGCAGTGATTGAAAATTTTAAACAGGAAATGGAGAAAAAAGGCATTGAGGGTATTGATTTTCTCAGTGGATTGCAAAACCAAGAATTGAAAGACTTTATAGAATCTTTTTCTTCTAAAGATTGGAAAGAAAAGGTGCAAAAGAAAGAGATTGTCCATATAAAAATGGGGAGGGTTCCTGGCAATATTTTTCCTGCGGCAAAAAAAGCAATTACAGAAAAGGAAAGAGCCTTTCAGAAAACCTATCAGGAGAACATAGACAATGCCAAAGAAATCATTGAAGATGTAGAAACGGCAAAAAGTGTCCGAAGTGGAAAAGTGAATTTGGTCGTTGAAAATATTTTGCAATCTTTACTAAAAGATAAATCTATTTTTTCAAGTTTAAATAAGGTTAAAGATTATGACGATTACACCTTTACTCACTCCGTAGATGTGTGTATGCTTTCTTTAATTCAGGGAGAATCTCTAAATTTCTCCAAAGACAAGCTTTTAGAATTGGGGATTTCCGCTTTTCTTCACGATTTAGGCAAGGTCTTTATTTCGAAAGAGATTCTTAACAAACCCATTAAATTAACATTAGCCGAGCGAAGTATTATTCAGAAGCATCCTATCGAAGGAGCAAAAATTCTTCAACAGGCAAAAGGAATGACGCCTTTGGCGGCAGTAGTTGCTTTTGAGCACCATATTTACTATAATCTGCAGGGCGGGTATCCTTTATTAAGACAGAAAAGAAAACTGCATCTTTTTACAATGATTATAGCCATAGCTGATGTTTATGATGCCTTAACCACTTCAAGACCTTATCATCAAGCTCTTCTGCCTTATCAGGCGTTAAGAGCTATTTCTCATTTGGCCGGAACTCAGTTTGAACCTTTTTTAGTGCGAAATTTTATTAACCTTTTGGGTCCCTATCCCATAGGAAGTTTTGTGCGCCTTAACACAAATGAATTAGGTTTTATTTGGAGATTAAATCCCGGTAGGTTTCCTTGGGTAAGAATTGTCTTTAATGAAAAGGGCAACAAACTGAAAGATTTTTTTTCGGTGGACCTTTCTTCTCAAACAGAAAGAAAAATTATTAGTTATGATAATCCTTTATTCAAAGGCATTATGACAGAAGAAATGAGACTTACTTGACCTTACTTGACCTTTTTTATGCCCAGATCTGCGGATCAAAATTAGGATTTGTCGACAATGAACCTAGATACAACTTTTCCAGCTCAACAATTATCTCTGGATATATTTCTCCCTTTTCTTTTAGTTTCTCAAACAGAAAATCTTCCGCTTTTTCTCCGCCTATGTTACCCAAGCTTTGGACAATCATTTTTTTTGCTTCCCGGTTCTCATTTTTGAAGAGTTTAATCAAATAAGAAACTGCTCTTTCGGTTTTTATTTTTCCTAAGCTTACTATTGCTTGTTCTTTTGTATCTTTACTGTTTAAAGAAGTAAGCAAAAGGTCAATTATTTCTTTCTTTTTTTCTGGAGGGATTAAATCAGCCATTTCTCCTAATCCTTCCAAAGCAATTGTTTTTATTTCTTCAATGTTGATAGCTTCCTCTAATATGGGGATTACTTTTGGAGTATGCATTCCAATTAAGCTGTATAAAATGGCAACCTTGACTTCTTTATTTTCTTTATTTAACCTTTGTTTCAGGGCTTCAATTACCTTTTCTTGTTTGGAACTGCCCAAAATATAGATAATTTCTATCTTTTTCTCCTTTTTTATTTCTTCTTCCAATAAAGAAATCAAGTAATCCAATGATTCTCTAAGTTCTATTTGAGATAGAAAATGCGCCGCTTCTTTAACTCCGTTTTCTTCTTTTAATATTTCCGCAAGCCTTTTAACCAATTCTTCTTTAAACATATTTAAGAATACCACTCCGATACAATATCGCAATGGGTAAATTCAACCAAACAATTTAACTTTGATTTTACCCTGTTAAACTGCAGTTCAGTCTTTAATTATATAGCACAAAATTTTCTTGCTGTCAACGAAAAAACACAAAGTTAGGAAATACTTGACAAGTATTGGCTATATTGCTATAATACAATCAGTATTTTTAATTGGCGAAGTAGTTTGATTAAAATTTTATTCTATACCGTATTTATACCATAGCGTATTTAGAACGGTATAGAAGATCGGGGAGTGATTTAATAATTTTAGAAAAAGCTATGAACAAGATTAGAGAAAGAAAACATGGTATTTGTAGAAGAGTGGGGTATTGCCTTTACAATTCTCCTAAGTGTCCTTCGGTAAAGAGAGCTTATTCCCCGGGCCAACAAGGGAAAAGCCGAGGTAGAAAGCTTACCGATTATGGAAAACAACTGTTGGAGAAACAAAAGTTGAAATATACTTATGGAATGAGAGAGAAACAATTTAGGAGATTTTTTAAAATAGCTTCCTCCAAAAAGGGAGCCACTGGGGAGAATTTGCTTGTGCTTTTAGAAAGCCGTTTAGACAATATTGTTTATCGCTTAAAATTTGCTACAAATATTTTCGATGCTCGCCAGATGGTATCTCATAAACATATTTTAATAGATAAAAAGAGAACGAATATTCCTTCTTGCATTGTTCAGCCAAACTCCAAGATTTCCTTAACCGCCGAGGCTAAAAAATTTTCCAGAGTTCAAATAGCTATGGAAAGCGAAGAAAAAGAAGTTCCTGCTTATTTAAAAAAGGAAGATAATTTTTCAGGGGTTTTTTTAGGAATTAAAGAAATATCTGAGATTCCTACCAAGATAGAGCTTTCTCATATTGTAGAGCTTTATTCAAAGTAATATTCCATTATCTTGAAGAGTTTTGTTTATGCTCGCTCTTCGGGTTCCCCTGACGAAAGCATCGGGGGAAAGGAAAGGAGGACAAAACGATGGCAAAGGCAGTTGTTATTTTTGGAAGTACCACCGGAAATACCGAAATGTTAGCTGATTCGGTGGAAAAGGGAATAAAAGAAGCAGGTGTTGAGGTTGCAAAAAAGAGCGCAAGCGATATATCGGCGCAAGAAATGAAAGATTATGATTTAATTCTCTTGGGTTGTTCTACATGGGGAGATGGGGAACTGCAAGACGATTTTGTAGATTTTTACGAGAAGATGAAGGATGTTAACTTGGAAGGTAAAAAGGCGGCGGTATTTGGGCCGGGCGATTCAAGCTATGACCAATTTTGCAAAGCCGTAGACTTGTTAGAAAACAGGTTAAAAGAACATGGAAGCCAAATTGTTACCGAGTCTTTTAAGATTGATGGGGATGTTGATTCTAAGTTAGCCGATGCTGAAGCATGGGCAAAAAATATAGCCTCTTCTTTGTGAGGATTAACCAAAGGAGGCAATACCTATGAACACAAAACTCACTCTTAATACAGTCTGTGCAATACCAAAGGATGATGTGGTATCACGGGAGATACATGGAGAGTTTATTATTGTCCCCGTAACCGCTGG
>DAOWIN010000133.1 GCA_030640885.1 Candidatus Omnitrophota bacterium | reverse complement strand
TACCAACAGAAACATAAAGAACATCGCGCTTTTTGTCATAAGAATAAATTAAATCTTTTTCCATAGTAATTTGCCTCTTTTAATTTTGTATACTGGCAAAGCAGTTTTGACATAGCCAATTTTTCTATTTGGTTTCATATCGATTATAACAAGGATATAAATTTCCCCAAATTTAGTATCTGCAAATTGATAATATAATCTTGTCTGATATTCGGTTTTACTTTGATAGACATAATCCGGGTTTTACACAGTAGTTTTAAGTTTTCTCAAGAAATGACGCATTATCGGGTGCCTAATAAGAATATGGTTATGTTAACAATCTTCTGTAAGATAAATTCGGTTATAGAATATGTCGAGTAAACTAAGAAGCATTTCTCCCCTCATCCTGAAATACCCCCTTTCCTTACCGCAAAACTGCTATCCCCGGCAGTTCTTTCCCTTCCAAATATTCCAGTGACGCGCCGCCGCCGGTGGAGATATGGCTCATTTTATTCTCTAAACCAAATTTAGCTACTGCCGCGGCAGTATCCCCGCCGCCAATTACTTTTAAACAATCTAAGTTAGCAATAAATTCGGCAACTTCCTTTGTGCCTCGCCCAAAGGCATCTATCTCAAAAATCCCTAAGGGTCCATTCCAAACAATTGTTTTTGCGGTTTTTAATACCTGCTTAAATCGCTCAACGCTCTGCGGGCCAATATCCACGCCTAACCAACCATCGGGGATTTCTTTTTCTACTATCTTGAGATGAGCAGAAACATCAACCTTATCGGCAATAAGGTGGTCAGAGGGAAGGATTATTTTTTCTCCTCCTTTTTCCAAAAGTGAACGGGCAATTTCTACACTGCCTTCTTCTAATTTTGAACTGCCAATATTTACCCCTTGGGCTTTCAGAAAGGTATAAGCCATTCCACCGCCAATCAAAATATTATCTATCTTGGGAAGCAAATTTTCAATCACACCGATTTTATCGGAAACCTTTGCTCCGCCTAAAATTGCTATAAACGGCTTTTGAGAATTTTTTAGAATTTGCTCAAAGAATTTAATCTCTTTTTCTACGAGAAACCCGGCTGCTGCCGGCAAAAATTGAGGAACTCCTACTGTTGATGCATGGGCGCGGTGTACCGCCCCAAAGGCATCTTCAAGAAAAATCTCGCCTAAATTCGCCAACTGCCGACTAAACTCTTTATCGTTTTTCTTTTCCTCTGAATGAAATCTCAGATTCTCCAACAAAATAATATCATCGGACTGCATATTTTTTACTGCCGATTCTACCTTGGCACCAATGCAGTCATTTAAAAATTCAATTCTTCGTCCCAATAATTCCTCCAATCTTTTGGCAACAGGTTTTAAACTGTATTTCTGTGCTGGTGACTGGTGACTGGTGACTGGTGACTTTGAGATTTCTTTCAATGGTCGTCCAAGATGGCTCATTAAAATAATCTTTGCTTTCTTTTCCAATAGATAATTGAGCGTTGGCAGGGCTGCGCGAATCCTCTTGTCGTCTGTAATATTTAGGTTCTCGTCTAAGGGGACATTAAAATCCACTCTTACCAAAACCCGTTTGTTTTCTACATCTATATCTTTTAATTGCATTTCAGGTTGCAAGCCTCAAGCTGCAAGTCTCAAGCAAGAAATCTAAACTTTAAGATTTTCTTTTTCTTGCCTGTTGCCTGTGGCTTGCAACTTGTAGCTTATTACGCTATCACTTTATTCAATGGATATTCAATTATCCCCTCGGCACCGTTTTGCTTTAATTCAGGGATAATTTGACGCACTACCTTTTCCTCTACTACACTATCAATGGCAAACCAATCTTTATCGCTAAGTGAAGAAACGGTCGGCTTTCTAAGAGACGGCAGTATTTGCAAAATTTTAGATAAACAATCTGACGGAATGTTCATTTTCAAACCTACTTTCTGCATCGCTGATATCGCTCCCTGCAAAAGTAAAGAAATATTTTCGAGCTTTTTTCTTTTCCATTTATTCTGCCAAGATTCTTTATTGGCAACCAAACGCGGGGTGCTTTCCAAAAGAACATCAATAACGCGTAGATTGTTTGCCCGTAGGCTTGCCCCGGTTTCTGTAGCCTCTACAATAGCATCGGCAAGCAACGGTGGTTTTACTTCGGTTGCCCCCCAAGAAAATTCCACTTCTGCCTTTACCTTATTTTTAAGCAGATACTTCTTGGTAACCTGCACCAATTCTGTAGAAATTCTTTTGCCCTCTAAATCCTTGATCTTATTAATGCGAGAACTTTTGGATACAGCCAACACCCACTTCACCGGCTTAAAGGTTCTTTTAGAATATTTTAATTCGGCAACCTCTTCAACATCGGCATTATTCTCTAAAATCCAATCCCTGCCGCTAATCCCGGCGTCAATCACCCCATCCTCAACATATCGCGGAATCTCCTGCGACCTGAATAAAACTATTTCAATCTCCTCATCATCAATAGAGGGAAAATATGACCTCTCGGATAAAGAAATAAAAAAACCGGCTTTATTAAAAATTTTAAGCGTCGCCTCCTGGAGACTTCCCTTTGGTAGCCCTAATTTCAGCTTGTTCATTTTTCTCCACACCCGCCTTACGGGCAAGTTCTTTAGCTTTTGTGCGTGAATATTTTCTTTCGCTTTCCTTTACTTTCGTCTTTGGATTTATCCGCCAAACCTTTCTAACTTTTACCTTTTTAGAAACCTTTTTCTTCTTGGGACAATCAAATTTTTCCTGCGGAATACTCATAAAATCTACATACGCAATCGCAATTTTCTAACTAAATTTATCCTTATTATTTTTTTGATATTATCACAACTTTATTTGTCTGTCAATTTCATTGTTCATTGTTCATTTGCTTTACAATCTCTTGTGAACTTTTGCCTTCAATCTCAATCCATTTAATTTCTTTGTCTTTTCTGAACCAGGTAAGTTGACGCTTGACAAAATGGCGGGTGTTTTTTTTGATTAAATCCTTTGCTTCTGCCAAAGAAATCTCCCCGTTTAGATAGTTGATGACTTCTTTATAGCCCAGGGCTTGGCTGGCTGTTTTGCCAAGTCTATTCCTTATTTGGCTCACCTCTTCTACTAATCCTTGTTTGAACATTTCCTCTACTCGTTGCTCAACTCGCTGATAGAGCAGAGGTCGCCGGCAGATTAAACCGATCTTAATTATCTTGTATTTTTCCTCTATACCTTTTCTCTGCTGTTTTAGTTGAGAAAAACGAATGCCTGTTTGTTGATAAACCTCTAACGCTCGTTCAATCCTTCTTTTGTTATGGGGATGAATTTTAGCCGCCGCAGACGGGTCTGCTTCCACCAACTTTTGATAGAGAACATCATCATTCTCTTCTTTCGTCTTTAACTGCGGCTTTAAAATAACAGGAGGGTTAAAAATTCCTTTGATTAAACTATAGATATAGAGAGCGCTGCCACCAACAACCAAAGGAATTTTATTTCTTTGTTGAATTTGTTCAGTCACCTTTTCGGCTAATTGGACAAACTGGGCAACATTAAATTCCTCTTCTGGTTCAACAATATCAATTAAATAATGCGCAATATCTTTGACAATAATCGGCTGGATTTTGTGGCTTTCGAGTTCTTGACTGGTGACTGGTGACTGGTGACTTTTCGTGGTTTCGCTGTGCCAATATCCATCCCTCGGTAGACCTGCATTGAATCGGCAGAAATTATTTCAGCATTAATTTTTTTGGCAAGTAAAATAGAAACTTCTGTTTTACCCACACCTGTTGGACCAAGGAGAAAAATAACAGGTTTTTTATCGGTATTTTCATTTTGCATTGCTAATTGCTAATTGCTAATTGCTAATTTTGCATTGATTAGGGGTATATGCTCGGATTATATCCTTCTTTCTCTAAATTTTTCTTTATCGCTTCTGCTGTCTTGCGCAGGTCAAATCTTCCCACCCGCAAGCGATAAAATTTTCCCTCTTTTTTATCAATAACGGAGATGTAAGCGGGATAGTTTTGTTGAGTTAAACGATATTTAACCTTCTGAGCGTTGTCTCTGTCGGCAAAAGCCCCTACTTGCACTGTAAAATAAAATTCTCCTTTTGCCAAAATTTCTTTTGCTTGTTTAGCTTCCAAACCTTCGGGAAATCCCCGCATAAGCTTTGTCCAATAGTATTTCGCTGTTGCCCACTCCCCTTTTTTTTGATTACTTTTTGCAAGTTTAAAATAGATTGCCCCTTTTAATTCTGTCCCGCCAAATCTTAACAAAGCTTCTTTGAGAACAAAAACCGCCTCATCCCAATTTTCCTGCAGATAGCAACAATTAGCCCATCCCAAATAAAATTTATCTTTACTGCGGCGCTTCTCGCATAAACCTTTGAAAACTCCTTCTGCCTTTTCATATTCTTTTAGCTTAAGATAGGAAAGTCCGCTGAGATATTTGGCTTCGGAGCTGTATTGTGAAAGGGGAAATCTTTTTCTGAACCGCCAAGAGGAGTCAACTGTTTCATTGTATTCAGATTGCAAAAAACTTTGCATCACCTCTTTGAAATCCTCTTTTACCGTGTTGGCGAAAACTCCAGAGGACAAAGGACAGAAAACAGAAAACAGAAAAAAAAGAACAAAAAGTAAAAAAAGTTTTTTCATTTTTGATTTGTCATTTTGATATTTGATATTTGATATTTCTTTGTAGTTCCAGTAAAATTTGGTTTCTTTCTTTTTTTACTTCAATAGAAACATCGTCTTTAAACTTTGCTGCTGCTGTTCCCGAACGGGGCGAATACTTAAAGATATAGGCATT
>DAOWIN010000054.1 GCA_030640885.1 Candidatus Omnitrophota bacterium | reverse complement strand
TTTGCTACTAGTGATTTAAACGATTTATACCGACGGGTTATTAACAGAAACAATCGTCTAAAAAAATTGATAGAATTAGGTGCCCCCAGTATTATTATTCATAACGAAAAGCGAATGCTGCAAGAGGCGGTAGATGCCTTGTTAGATAATGGAAGGCATGGGCATACAATAATGTCCAATAGCCGTCCTTTAAAATCCTTAAGCGATGCCCTGCGCGGGAAACAGGGAAGATTCCGCCAGAATTTACTGGGGAAAAGGGTAGATTATTCAGGCAGAGCAGTAATCGTAGTAGGTCCTGAACTCAAGATTCATCAATGCAGTATTCCCAAAAAGATGGCTTTAGAATTGTTTAAGCCTTTTATCATTAAAAAATTGAGAGAAAGAGATTTTGTTCATACCGTTAAAGGCGCTTACAAGATGGTAGAAAAGGTGCGGCAGGAGGTATGGGATATTTTGGAAGAGGTTATCAAGGATCACCCGATTTTATTAAACCGCGCTCCTACTTTGCATCGATTAGGAATTCAGGCATTTCAACCTTTACTTACAGAAGGAAATTCTGTTCGCGTCCATCCCTTAGTATGTGCCGCATTCAACGCTGATTTTGATGGCGACCAAATGGCTATTCATGTTCCCTTGTCTATTGAAGCCCAAACAGAAGCACGCTTACTAATTTTGGCGGCTAACAATATTCTTTCTCCATCTAACGGCAAACCCATTGTTGTTCCTTCTCAGGATATGGCTTTAGGCTGTTATTATCTAACCAAAGCCAAATTTAGCAAAGAAAAGCAGAAAAGGATAGCGGCCTTTACCAATTTTGAGGAGGTAATTACTGCTTTTCAAAATGAAAAGATTGATTTGCATTCTTGGATAAAGGTAAGCTGTAAGCCACAAGGTCACAAGGTCACAAAGTCACAAGGTCATCAGTCACCAGAAGATAAAAAAACAGAAGACAGAAGACCTGTTTTAATTACTACCACTGTGGGTAGGGTTCTGTTTAATCAAGTTCTTCCTCCGGATTTTGGTTTTATTGACGATGTTGTTGGCAAATCTAAGTTGAAAGAAATAATTTCCGACTGTTTACGTAAATTTGGACATTCTCCGACAGTGCTTCTTTTAGACCGCTTGAAAGAGATAGGTTTTGAATATGCCACCCTTTCTGGGATTTCCATTGCCATTGATGATGTGAAAATTCCCGAGCGTAAGGAAAAGTGTATAGAAAAGACAAAAGAGAAAATTGCCAAAATTAACAAGCAACATCAAAAAGGGTTGATTACTAATGGAGAAAGGCATAATAAACTTATTGATATCTGGACACGCACCAGTGATGAAGTTGCTGATTTAACATTTGACAATTTAGGAGATTTTAATTCTCTGTTTATGATGGCTGATTCAGGAGCGCGGGGTTCAAAACAGCAGATTAGACAATTGGCAGGGATGAGGGGTTTGATGGCTAAACCTTCTGGGGAGATTATCGAGAACCCGATTGTTGCTAATTTTCGGGAGGGGCTTACTGTTTTGGAGTATTTTATCTCTACCCACGGTGGACGCAAGGGATTGGCGGACACTGCTCTTAAAACCGCCGATGCCGGCTATCTAACCCGACGGCTCGTTGATGTTGCTCAGGATGTAATTGTTGCTGAAGAGGATTGCGGAACCTTAAATGGAATTTTCGTTTCCGCTATCATTGAAGGAGATGAGGTAGTAACAAACCTGAAAGAAAGAATAGTGGGTCGAGTTGCTGTAGATAGAATTGTTAATGTAGTAAATGATAGGTTAATCGTAGAAGCTAGTCAGGAAATAAATGAAGATATGGCCGATGAGATTGAACAAGCGGGAATTGAAGGAATAAAGATTAGAAGCGCTTTAACCTGCGAGGCAAAACAGGGGATTTGTGCCAAGTGCTATGGCCGCAATTTGGCTACGGGCAGAGCTGTAGAATTAGGAGAGGCAGTAGGGATTATTGCCGCTCAGTCGATCGGAGAACCAGGAACACAATTAACTTTAAGAACATTTCACATTGGAGGAACAGCGAGTCGAACAGTGGAACGTTCTTTTGTCAAGGCTAAAAATAAGGGAATAATTAAATATCATAATTTAAAGACCGTTAAAGGACGAGAAGAAAACCTAATTGTTCTTAATCGGAGCGGACAGGTAAGTATCCAAAATAAAGAAGGACGGGAATTGGAAAAATATGTTATTCCCTTGGGAGCAGTGGTAGAATCTGAAAATAAAGAAGTAGAAAAGGGGAAGATTATAGCTGAATGGGATCCTTATAATTTACCGATACTAACAGAAGTAAAGGGGAAAGTGAGGTTTGAGGATATAAAAAAGGATGTAACTATACATGAAGCAAGAAATTCTTCCACTGGTGTAATTGAACGGGTAGTTATTGAGCATAAAAAAGAAGATTTGCATCCTCAGATTGTTGTTCAGAATAGAAAAGGAGAAATTCTCGCTTTTTACCCTCTTCCAGCGCAGGCGCATATTGCTGTTGAAAATGGTCAATTTGTAGATAGCGGTGATCTTTTAGCTAAAATTCCGCGAGCAATCTCTAAAACCAAGGATATTACCGGAGGATTGCCCCGCGTAGCCGAGCTTTTTGAAGCGCGTCGACCAAAAGACCCGGCAATTATTTCCGAAATTGATGGTGTCGCAGAATTAGAAGAATCTGCGCAAGGAGAGAGAAAGGTTATAATTAGCAGTCCAGCAGGGACTAAAAAGGAATATCTTATTCCCCATGGCAAGCGGTTAAATGTTTATCGGGGGGATTATGTTATTGCCGGGCAACAACTTACTGATGGCCCTATTGTTTTGCAGGATATTTTAAAGGTTTCCGGTTTTAAGAGATTACAGGAATATTTAGTGAATGAGATTCAGGAAGTTTATCGTGTTCAGGGGGTAGAAATCAGCGATAAACACATTGAAGTAATTATTCGTCAGATGTTAAAAAAGGTAAAGATAGAAGACCCAGGAGACACAAAATTTTTAGTTGGTTCACAGATAGAGCGTTTTGAATTTGAGCGAGAGAATCAGAAGATGCGAAAAGAGAACAAGCGTTTAGCTCAAGCCTCTTTAATTTTGTTGGGAATTACTCGTTCCTCTTTGGCTACTGAAAGTTTTATTTCGGCAGCCAGTTTTCAGGAGACTACGCGCATTCTTACTGAAGCGGCTATAGCTAGGAAACGAGACGATTTATTAGGTTTAAAGGAAAATGTAATTATGGGGCATCTTGTTCCGGCGGGAACAGGCTTCAAAAAAAGTCACAAGTCACAAGTTACAAGTCACAAGTAAGGAGAAAATATGGGGCGTTCAATTAAAAAAGGGCCTTATGCAGACGATAGATTATTAGAGAAGTTGAACAAAATGAAGCACAGCAGAGAGAAAAAAGCAATCAAGACTTGGTCGCGTCGATCAACAATAACTCCGGATTTTGTAGGATATACCTTTCTTGTTCATAACGGAAAGAATTTTTTCCCCGTGTTTATTTCGGAGAATATGGTAGGCTATAAATTGGGTGAGTTTTCGCCGACACGCGTTTTTAGAAAACACGGCTCGAAAACGGACAAGGCGAAGGATAAAAAGTGAATGAAACTACAATTTAGCAAGGCGAAGCTACAGCTAAATTGTTTAGTTGAATTCACCCAGCACTAATTTTTCAGAGAAGTTATCCAAAGTAGAAAATTAGTGCTGGGTTCAATTCACACAGCAATTTGCGTTCATTGTATTCCGCAAATCGCGTGCTCATTGAATGTTAGCATCAGCAAAAGGAAAATATCTAAAGGGTACTCCTTACAAAGTAAGAAAGGTTATTGATTTAATTCGCGGAGAGAGAAGCGATAAAGCATTGGCAATATTAGACAATACCAATAAAGGGGTTGTTTATTGCGTGAGAAAGGTGCTGAAATCAGCGATCAATAATGCTCAACAGAAAGAAAAAGAAATAAAATTAGAGGATATCTATATCAATCGCATATTTGCCAGCGATGGGGCAAGGCAAAAAAGGTTTCGGGCGCGGGCAATGGGAAGAGGAGCGCAAATACTGCATCGTACAACGCATTTGTATGTAGAAGTAGATAGAATAAGTAAACTGCAAGTCCCAAGCTCCAAGCCACAAGCTCCAAGCCCTAAGACAAAGTCCTAAAAGTTATAAAGTTCTACAAGTAATGATTTCTAAAATGGTTTTGACAGTTTTTATACTATATGCTATACTTATTTTCAGATAATCAATTAAGGTAATTTAGATGAAAATGGGGAGAAAGGTTGTTTTTGCATGTGGGTAGTAGCAAAGGAGTAAGATGGGACAAAAGGTATTGCCGTTAAGCAATCGTTTAATTTTAACCAAGCAGTGGCGTTCAAAGTGGTTTGATAAGAAGCGCTATGCCCAATTTCTTTACGAGGATGTAATTATTCGCCGTTATATTAAAAAAAGGCTTTTTCGTAGCGGGATTTCACGGATTGAAATAAGCCGATTAGGTGATAAAGTTAGAATAGATATTTGCTCAGCCAAAGCGGGAATAATCATTGGCAGAAGGGGGCAAGAGATAGACCGTTTGAAAAAGGATGTTTGCGATTTGGTAAAGAGAGATGTTTATATCAATATAAAAGAAACAAGAGGAATAGAAACGGATGCTCAGTTAGTTGCTGAGGCAGTAGCTTCCCAGCTGGAGAGACGAATTCCTTTCCGCCGAGTAATGAAAAAGGCGATTGGTTTGGCTTTAAATCGAGGGGTAAAGGGAATAAGGATACTTTGCACTGGTAGATTGGCCGGAGCAGAGATTGCACGCAGTGAAAGCTATCGGCAGGGGAAGATTCCTTTGCATACCTTTAAAGCGGATATTAATTATGGGTTTTGGGAGGCACGCACTACTTATGGGATAATTGGAGTGAAGGTATGGATCTATAAGGGAGAAGAGATTGAGAAAAATCAAACATTAGACAGTAAGAATCAAAATATAGGTAGGAATATGAGGAGAAATTCGTAAGAAAATAATTTTGTAGATAAAGTGAGTATAAGATGTTAATGCCTAAGAGAGTTAAATTTCGCAAAAGCCAGCGGGGTCGCCGCAAAGGAATGAGTGTAAAAGGTTCCCGACTTAGTTTCGGTAAATATGGTTTAAAAACGAACGAATGCGCTTGGCTCAGAGATAACCAGATTGAATCTGCTCGTGTGGCTTTAACCCGCAAAGTCCAACGGGAAGGGAAAATTTGGATAAGGGTTTTTCCTGATAAACCAGTAAGCAAGAAGCCCGCAGAGACAAGAATGGGTAAAGGGAAAGGAGCCCCCGACCATTGGGTTTGCGTGATAAAACCGGGAAAGATTCTGTTTGAGATGGAAGGGGTACCTCGTAATTTGGCCCGTGAAGCAATGCGGCTTTGTGCTCATAAATTGCCTTTTCGTACAGAATTTGTGGAGCGCTAAATAACACTCAAATTTGCGAAGCACTTTGTGCTCCGTAAATTTGTTAGTGGAATTTACCCCGTTAAATGCCGCTTTGCGGCAATCCGCCTATGGCGGATTATTTAACAGGGTTCAATGCGTTCAAATAACTTACGTCGTGTTTCACACTTCCGTAAGTTATGAACTTATTGAATATGAAAGCAAAAGATTTACGCGAATTGACCGAGGAAGAATTAGGACAGAAGTTAGAATTTTTAAGAAAGGAGCTTTTTCTCTTAAGACAGAAAATGGGGACAGGAAGGTTTGAGAAATTTGCTCAGATTAAACAGATAAAGAGGGATATTGCTCGAGTTTTAACTATACAGAATGAGATGAAATTCAGAAGTGAACAAGTTGTTTCGTCTGCGCAAGTTAAAATCGCAAATTGAGTTGATACATATAACAGCTTATTGCTGGTATGTTCTTTAATTAAAGATGGGAAAGCAAAAAGAAAAAGTAGGTGTGGTAACAAGCGATAAGATGCATAAAACCAGAGTGGTCAAACTTGAACGTTTAGTTAAATATCCGCTTTATAACAAAACAGTTAAATAATTTTCCAAAGTCAAAGCTGAGGACGCAAAGAATGAAAGCAAGGTAGGAGATAAAGTCCGAATCAGAGAAACACGTCCCTTGTCTAAAGAAAAGAGATGGCGGATAGTAGAAATGATCAAATGACGAAATCCGAATGACGAAACTGGGAAATTTGCCATTCATCATTAGGAAATTCGTCATTGTTTAAGCAATGATCCAGATGCGTACAATTTTGACAGTTGCTGATAATTCCGGGGCAAGAAAGGTTTCTTGTATCAAGGTGTTAAAACGAGGCAATCGGAAGTGTGCTTTTTTGGGAGACATTATTGTTGTTAATGTAAAGGAAACAATACCTAATAGCGCCATAAAGAAGGGAGAAGTAGTTAAAGGGGTGATAGCGAGAACAAAGAGTCCTACTCGCCGAAAGGACGGTTCTTATTTGCGTTTTGATTCTAACGCAGTAATTATCATCGATGAGCAAAATAACCCGCGCGGCACACGGGTTTTTGGTCCGGTCGCGCGCGAGTTAAGAAACAAGGGATTTACTAAGATTATTTCCTTAGCGCCGGAAGTGGTATGAAAGTTTCAGGCTACAGGTTCCAAGCTACAAGCCAGAGAAATTTAAAGCAGAGAAGACAATGTTAAAAATCAAAAAAGGCGATACGGTTGTTGTTATTACTGGGAAGGATAGAGGGAAAAAAGGAAAGATTTTGA
>DAOWIN010000120.1 GCA_030640885.1 Candidatus Omnitrophota bacterium | reverse complement strand
GTGGTTATTCCCGCAGTTGAACCAACAGCAAAAATTGTCAGTGTTCCTATAGATAGATTTGTTTCACCCAATCTTTTCTCTGTTAAAGAAGTAATGTCAATAATATCAGTATGCCCTCTGGTTTTGATTTTAATCTCTTTACTAATAATCATTGCTAAAACTGTTTCAAAAATCTAATATCATTTTCAAAAAAGAGACGGATGTCTTGAATGTTGAATTTCAGCATAGCAATTCGCTCTACACCCATTCCAAAAGCAAAACCGCTTATTTTATCAGGATCATAACCTACCCTTTCAAGAACTCTTGGGTTGATCATCCCGGCGCCCAAAATCTCCAGCCAACCTTTATTTTTGCAAACCGAGCAACCCTTTCCTTGACAAAGAATACAAGAAATATCTACCTCGGCACTCGGCTCCGTGAACGGAAAGTAATGGGGTCGAAACCTCATTTGGACATCCTTTCCAAACATCTCCTTGATAAAAAGGGAAAGAATCCCTTTTAGATGGGTGAAATTCACTTCTTTGTCAACCATAAACCCTTCTACTTGATGGAACATACAAGAATGAGAAGCATCTGTAGCATCAGGTCTATATACCTTGCCTGCGCTAATTATTCGCAAAGGCGGTTTTTCTTTCTCCATCACCCTTATCTGCACCGTAGAAGTCTGACTGCGAAGGAGCAATTTGCAATCTTTTATCTTTTTCTGAGCTTCTGTCTTTTGCTTTCTGGTGACTGGTGACTGGGTAGCTGGGTGGCTGGGCGGCTTCAAGTAGAATGTATCAAAGGCATCCCGAGAAGGATGGTTCAAAGGAATATTTAAAGCCTCAAAGTTATAATATTCGGTTTCAATCTCTGAACCATCTACAATACGAAAGTTTAAATTTCTAAAAATATCCTCGATTTGATTAATAACCTGAGTTATGGGATGCAAGTGACCCAAAGCGGAAAATTTTCCCGGCAGAGTAATATCCCCCCCATTTTCTTGCTTGACCTCCCCGCTTAAAGCAAGAAAACATTGATTAATAGATTGGCTAATCTCTTTTTTTAACTCGTTGATTAGGTTGCCAATCAAGGGACGCTCGGCAGAAAGAACATTTTTAATTTCTTTAAGCAGTTGAGTAACCTTCCCATTTCTACCTATAAACCTTATCTTTAGATTTTCCGCTTCTTTAGGAGTAGAAATTTTCTGTAGATTCTTTAAAAATTCCTCTCTTATGTCTTTTATTTTTTGTTGCATTTTCAAGCTACAAGCTACAGGCTACAAGCTACAGGCAAGAAAAAGAAAAGAAATCTTATAGATTAGGTTTCTTGCTTGCAACTTGTGACTTGCAACTTGTGGCTTGTAGTTTCTTACTTGCAGCTTGTGGCTTGCAGCCTGCAGCTTGTTATCCCTAAAATAGCCCAAAATAGAATAGATAACTGCACTGAATAAAGATTAGTATCAAAAAAGCTGTGAACTGAAAAGGCTATTATACCAGCAAGAAGCCCTAAAAGCAAGGAGTCCCTGCTCTTTTTAAAATTCTCAATACCCAATCTGAATAATCTTCCTAAAATCCATAAAAAACACAAAAGCCCAACAATGCCTATTTCGGTTAACATCTGAAGATAGCAATTATGGGCATATGTCCCGTTAGATATGCTCCTGTAAACGCCCAAACCTTGCCCCAAAAATACTTTATACTTAACCAATGTTATTGCCTGCATCCATAAGCCGTTTTTCCCTAAACGCCCGGCACTGTCCAGCTGAAAAATAGACATTGCTCTTTGTTTCATTGCTGGAGGAGCAATAAAGGCAACAATCGCGCAAAAAGCGATAATTAAAATAGGCAGATAAATTCTCTGTTTGGGAGTTGCTGAATAGATAAATATTCCTATAAATAAAAGAACAAATCCGACGAGGAATCCTACCCAAGCCCCTCGCGAATAAGTCAGAGCTAAGCAGGCAGCGGTTAAAATTGTCAAGGGCAAGATAGCAAAAAAACGGATGGGTAATTTTATTTTTTTGTAAAAGAATGCGCCTAAAATTGGCAACAAAATTAGAATTAGATAAGCGGCAAAATCGTTATAGTATTTAAATCCAGCAGTGAGCCAGTTGTTAACTAAAGGATGGAGACGCATAAAATCCACCCCGTGAACCTGTTGGAAAAACCCATCAATAACAGATAATCCGCAAGAGACAAATAACAAAATTAGAATTAGATTAAATCTTTCTTTGTTAACGCCAACGCATTCTACAAAAAGAAAATAAATTATCACATATTCCAATGTTTTGGCGATGAGGGCATAGAAACTTTTCCCCGGTTCTATACTAATTATAGATGAAATTAAGCAAGCGGCCAAAAAACAGAATATAGGCAAATTTAACTTTGTCCAAGGAATTATCTTTTTCCACGATGCTCTCTGGGTAATTTTTTTAAGAATAAAAAACAAAAAGGCAAAACCAAAACTAATCTCTGCTCCGGCAATAGCAAAAGTAGCGTAAGCAAGCATTAGACATAGGAATAAAAACAAGCCCCTGTCAAAAAATTTTACAAGATTATTTCGCATAGTTAAGCTTCGCCTCCAACTTGAAGTTTCCGTCTGCGAAAACAGTCAACACAATATCTCCATTTTTGTCTGTGCGGTATACTTGCATACCTTTGTTTTTCAGACGTTTTATCACTGCGGCGGAAGGATACCCGCGGATGTTCTCAGCATTTACGCTTATAACGGCTATTTTAGAACACACCCTATCTAAAAATTCCTTACTGCTCGCATCCTTTGCCCCGTGATGTCCCACCTTTAAAACATCTGCTTTTAGGACTGCATTTTGTTCTAAAAGTTTCTCTTCGGCTGAGCTGGTTAAATCCCCGCTTAAAAGACAAGAAAATTTATTATATTTTAGCATAATTAGCAAAGAATTGCTATTAAAATCAGAAAAGATAAGCGGCTGAGGGGGCCAAAGCACTTTTAGGCTCACCGCGCCGAGAAAAAGCTCATCTCCTGCCCTTAAAACCTGATAATTTTTGTGCCTGCCTAACAACTCTTTATACCAGCGATAAACATCTGAGGATTTGGATAAATTGTCCAAATCCTCCCCATTATCGCAGATATTTTTCACCTTTAGCATTTGCAAAATAAAAAAGGCGCCGCCAATATGATCAAGATGAGGATGGGTAAAGATAAGATATTTTAGGCTTTCGATGCCTTGCTGTTTTAGATATCTCGTTACCCGAAAACCACTGATAAAATTTCCAGCATCTATCAAAACAGCTTTTCGGTTTGGCGCTTCAATAAGGATAGAATCGCCCTCACCGACATCAATAAAGTGAATTTTTAACGGCTCAGTTTGCGCAAAAACAGGCAAAGAAAGCAAAATAAAAAAAATAGCTAGCGTAGAAAACATTCTGTTTAAACTTCTTTTTGTTTGCTTGTTCATTTTATTCCGACTAGATACAAAGATATTCCCCATATTCCACCTAAACTATTAAATAGGATATCGCGTAAATCCCAATAGCGATAAGGCAATACTGCTTGAAATGCTTCATCAATAACACCAGCCACTGCAGCAAAAAGACTGGCGTAAATAATACCCTTAAATTTTTTCACGCCTCTGTTTTTGGCGATTAAATCTCTGCTAACAAACCACCCTAAAACTCCGTATTCTAAGATATGAATACGTTCGGCAACAATTTTTATCTGCCAAGCGAAAAGCAAACCAATTGTTAATACTATTGCAACTCCTAATATTCTTATCAAACCGGGCTTGGCTTTAAGTGTCCAAATCAAAAAACTTAGTCCTGCTATTAACGAAAGTAATCCAATTAGGATTATAAATCCTTTTTCTCCAGTATAAAGTTTAGTAAAATCCATCAACTGCCGCATAAAGGCGGCAGAGATAACTATAAACAGGGCGATGAAAATTGTCAGTTTTGAAATTCGCATTCTGTAATTTTTTATTTCTGTCTTCTGCAGACTGTCCTCAGTTTTCGGATTTCGGATTTCGGATTTTTGCATTTTGATCTGTCATTTTGCATTTTGCATTTTGCATTTTATTAGTATGCTCCCTTCCCTTTTAAAACTGCTGGAATAGTTTTGAAAATTATCTTCAAATCCAGCCAGAGCGACCAGTTTCTAATATACCAAACATCCCATTTAATCAAACGGCCAAAGGAGGCATCGCTTCTTCCTCTAATCTGCCAGAGTCCGCTAATACCGGGTTTAATCTCTAATCGCTTTAATTGCTTTAAATCTTTTTTTTCCACCTGTCCTACTGGTAATGGACGTGGTCCCACTATGCTCATATCCCCTTTTAGAACATTCCACAACTGCGGCAATTCATCAAGGCTGTAGCGACGCATAAATCTTCCTATGCGAGTAATACGCGGGTCGTTTTTTATTTTAAAAATAGGGCCGTCCGTCTCGTTTCTTTCTCTTAACTCTTTGAGCATTTTTTCGGCATCGGTCACCATAGTTCTAAATTTATAAAAGTTAAAGATTTCCCCCTTCTTACCAATCCTCTTGGAGATATAAAATACGCCCCCTTTACTCTTAAACTTTATCAATATAGCTAAAAGAATAAATAAAGGAAAAAGCAAAAACAAACCGACAGCCGACAAAATTATATCGGTAATTCTTTTGCCAATTAACTCTGTCCCATGAACCGCTTTGCTAGAATATTCTAACAATGGTATAAAACCAATGCGGAAATCTTTCAAAACATTTATTGAAAAATCAAATTGATCCGGAACTACTTTTACACTTGCATTTGAAGATTTACATTGCTCTATTAACTGCGCTATTTTCCTTCTTTCGGCTGGAATAGTTACCAAAACTTCATCAATAAAATTTTGTTGCGCTACCTCTTCAAAATCAGAAATCTTGCCTAAAATCTTATAGCCATTTATGCAGTCTTGCTTATGATCGTCTAAGAAACCAGCAATTTTCAAACCTAAATAGGAGGTTTTATTGATTTCTTTGGCTAATATCTTGCCGATTTTTCCAGCGCCAATAATTAAAACATTGCGATTATTATAGCCACGAGAAATAAGATACCGCACAATCAATCTTTTTATCAGCCGCCAAAAAAATAGACTCACAAACATCAAAACAGCGGTTTGTCCAAATATCAGGCGTGAAAAAACCGCTATCTTAAAAAAGAAAACGGCGGAAGCAGTGGGAATAGAAGAAAAAAATACGCTCTTAAAGACCAATTTTATCTCCTGCGGAATAGACATCTCGCGGTCAGTTGCGTATAGATTGTAATTATTGAGAATTAAAACGGTGACTATGCCCCAAAAAAGAAATACGAAAGAATGCAATGGGAAAGAAGGCAGGGTCAATTTCTGCCAAATGAAAGGGAGGGTTAAAAGATGGCAAAGACGCAAGCTGTTGTACTTTAAAATGTAAGGCAGATAGGCAGCAAAGGCAATAAGAATAGCATCTATTAAAATATACAGAATACTAATTTTAGATTTTGTTTTGTGCATTTTGTTTTAACTTTGTAGTATTTTTTTAGAGAAATTTACTTAGCGTTCGGTAAGCATTCTGGCAAATATTTTTTTGACTTCTGCTACATTTTTTGTTTTGTAATACCAATCAATAGTGCAATGCAAGCCATCGATGAATTTAACCTTTGGCTGCCAATCTAAAATCCTCTTTGCCAAAGAATTATCGGCTACACGATTATAAGGTCCAGTAGGCTTATCCGGCAATAATTTAATCTCTGCTTTGTGTCCCGTATAACGCAAAACCTCCTTTGCCGCATCTATCACCTTAATCCTCTCCATCGTTCCTAAATTTATCGCACTGCCATCGTCCACTTTTTCGGCGCAAATAATTATTCCTTCAACAATATCTTTTACATAAGTCCAGTTACGAATCTGCTCACCGGTTCCCCAAAGTTCAAAAGGATTTTGTTTTATAAAAGCGCGGGCAATCATTGCCATTACAGCGTGATTTTCCACGCCTCGTTCACCATAAACAGTAAAGAAGCGACAGGAAACGGATTTCATTCCATAATCTTTATAATATGCCTTTAATGTGATTTCAGCCATCAGTTTTGCCCAACCATATGTATTATCGGCATCATAAGGAGGCCCAACCATTTCTTCGGTAAGATAAAAACTTTCATTGGGATCTGTTTGTAAATTATTGGGATACACACAGCCCGAAGAAGCAAAGATAAATTTCTCTACTCCGGCATCATAGGCTGCTTTTATGAAAATTCCATCCAGAGCAAGATTTGTCGCACAAGCCGCCTGATGAAGGTCAACATATCCTCTTCCACCATGGTCAGCGGCTAAATGAAAAACTACATCAATATCTTTTACCATCTCTTGAGCAACTCCCGGACAAAGTAAATCTTTTTCATGAAATTCAATTTTCCCTGCATCAATATAGTGCTGAATATTCTCTAATTTACCACTGCTTAGATTATCAACAACGCGTATCTTTTGCGTTCCCCTTTCAAAAAGTAAATCAATAAGATGCGAACTGATAAAAGAAGCCCCGCCGGTGACCAAAATTTTCTTATTTTTCCATTCCATTTTTTCTCCCTGCTATCCGCCTGAGGCGAATAGCTGATCAGACATCCGGCTGAGGCGAATGTCTTTTTCTTAACATTTCTTTTAACACCAGAAAAATAAATAAACTATTGCCGATGAGATAACGCTTCCAAAGCCGTTTTGGTTCTTTAATTAAACGAAACAGCCATTCTAAACCACTGTTGCGCATCCATTTTGGTGCCTGCGGTTTATTTCCGGAAAGAAAATCAAAAGCCGCTCCCACGCCCACCATTGCTGGAACTTTCAATTTGTGTTTATGCTCAAACATCCATAACTGCTGTTTGGGACAGCCCAAACCCACCCAAAGAACATCGGGAGAAATTTTATTAATTTTAGCGATGTTTTTCTCCTTTTCTTTTTCATTTAATTCCCGAAAAGGCGGAGAATAAAAACCAGCAATTTTTAATTGCGGAAACTGCTTTTTTATATTTGCAATTAATTTTTTTAACGCCTCGTTGGTACCGCCATAGAAATAACTGCTATAACCTTTTTGTGCCGCCACCTTGAAAAAATCCTGCATTAAATCCGCCCCATAAACCCTTTCTTTAATCTTAAATTCTTTTAACCTTGCCAAAAATACTAAGGACATTCCATCGGGCACGGACAAACTCGCCGCATTTGTCGCTTCCTTTATCTTCTTATTTCTATAACTATATGCTATATCATTCATATTGGATATACAGATATAATTGCCAAAATTCCTTTCTCCTATCCATTTTTCCATTTTTTGCAATACTTGGGGAATTTGGATTATGTTTATTTTTATACCTAAAATATCTATATGTGCGGTTTTATTCAACATTTTAATATTCTAACACCCATGGCAGAAGGGAATTTTCTTTTTCACTTTTTACCTTTACAGGAAACTGAGCGTAAGCAACATCAAAATAATCTAAGATAATCACTTCGTCACTTTTATCCCTAAAATATTTTTTATTCGTTTGCAAAATCTGCCTATCTTTCTCTCTTAAAACTTTCCCTGCAGGTGCAACAAGATCATTATGATGTGATCTAAAAACAGAAATAAAGTTAAACAGTAAAGCAGCAATAAGAGCACCCATAAATATCTTTGAAGGTTTTTTTATAATAGGTGCCATAACAATAAACATTAGAACCAAAGGAATATACAAAAACCGCGCCTGTTGAGAACCAAACCACCAAGTGAACCAATAAATAACTATAAACAAAGACAAAATGGATAATTTCTTATCTTTGAAAGATTCAATCATAAAATATATAAAAGGTCCTAAGAAAAGCAGATAAGGAAGCCCTAAAGGATAATCATACCTGTTCATAACTCCCTTTTCGGGAACTGCTAATATCCAAAAATGTTTCAGAAAATCCAATAATGTTCGTCCGGAACCATAGGCATCTTTTGTGGAAAGATGTAATTGCGAAGAAGTCAGTATAGACTGCCAATGCGTAGAAGATTGATTTATATGAGAAAAATCCATCAAACCGGGGAAGAAAGGAAACAATGGCGTACCAGTATAATATAGAGATTTCAGTATAAAAGGTCCTCCAATAACAATAGTTGCAAAAAATGTATACAGGGCTACTTTCTTAAAAGCTTTTTTAGAGATAAAATTATTATATGTACTTTTTGCAAAACTCCAAGAAGCTTTCTTAATTCGGAATTTTTTAAAGAAATAATTGAGGAGTAAGATTGCAATTAGAATCAATATCATTTGCGGAGCACGAAAAGACTTTGACCATATAAAAAAAGAAAATTCTATAGCGCTCAATAGATACCTTTTCTTCAAAAAACTATCAATACTGGCTATGAATAAATAACAGTTGACAATACCAAGCATTAATACCGGCATTTGAATGCCCACATTGTGAGAACCAAAAATGGCTATTGCAATTATGCATAAAGATAAAAAATTATTTTTGCTAAAACGTTTTACCAAATTTACTGAAACTGCCATTAAGCCAAAAATAAAAAATATTTGAATAAATTTAACGGGAATGCCGTTTACTAACCAATAGGGAGCTAAAGCAAACTGAATTGGTAAAGGAAATAAATCGGCTGAAGACCATTTAATATGTCTAAAGGAGTTTAGAATAAGGTGTTGGCGAGGCAAACTTAGATGATAGTTTAAAGCATCAAATTCTTGACATAAATGAGGCGGTTGTAAAAGAGCAAAAAATACAACTATACCTATCAAAAAAATAACGCTAAAAGATACTACTAAAAAATACTTTATAAATTTTTCTTGTTTTTTATATTCTCTAACAAACCATAGTAAAAATTGAAAAATTTGTTTTCTTTTAGTAAATAATACAAGAATAGAAAAAGATGCGAATAAAATATAAGCTAATGCTGAAGTTAATCCTTTTCCCCTTTTTATAAAATACAATTCTACCCAATAACTTACATATCCTATTATTAAAATTACTGTAGGTAAATGAGATATTAAAAAATTCTTGCCAAAAATATTTTTGCTCTCCATAGCATATAACTAACAGTTATTATTAGCGTATAAATACTCCATATATCTATTTTTCTAAAATAATCCTTATAATTAATCATTTAATTTTTCTTGTTTGTTATGCAATGGTCTGAATTTAGTATAGACTAACCACCACAGAACAACGAAAAAATCTGTCCACTTTATTTTTTTGCCTTCTCTATAGTCTCTGCCACTATAAGAAATCGGCACTTCATAAACTCTCAAATTTTTTCTGAATACTATCCCCGTAATCTCTGCTTCAAATCCAAACCTATTTGATTTTATAGAGATATTTTTTATAACTTCAGTTTTAAAAGCTTTATATCCGGTCATAAAATCGGTCAAAATTGTATTGTATAAAATATTTGCGAACAGATTAATTATTTTATTCCCCAAATAATGCGTAAATAAAAAACAGCGGTGTGTTCCGATAAAACGAGAACCAAAAACTACATCAGCTCTTTTATCTAAAATTGGCTCTATTAGTTTGAGGTAATCCTGCGGATGATATTCTAAATCCGCATCTTGAATGAGCGTAATATCGCCGGACACATATTTTAAAGCAGTTCTTATTGCCGCTCCTTTCCCCTGATTTTTCTTATGAAATATTTTTTTTATGTTTTTTCCTTCTAATTTTTCAATTACCTCTTTAGTTCCATCTGCTGAAGCATCATCAACGATTATAATATCTTTATCTAAATCAACGAATGATTTTTCTACCCTTGACACAATTTCTCCGATAGTAGCCAGTTCGTCATACACAGGAATAATTATTGAAAGTTTCATATTTTTGGCTTTTTATTGTCTATCTCAGTTATTTAACCTGTTAACTTTTTGCTATTTTTTATAGTCTTTTTATAGATATTTATTAATATCCCATAGTTCTTTTCTGCTGTATATTTCTGTTCATATTCCTTCTTGGCCTGCTTACCTATTTCTTCCATCTTTTTAGGGTTTTTCAAAACCCATTTTATTTTAGATCTAAGATCTTTTGAATCTCCGGGAATAAAATGCAAACCAGTTTTCTCATGGTGGACAATTTCCTTCATTGCTCCTAAATGAGAAGCAACTACAGGAATTCCGCAAGCGAAGGCTTCAATAATAGTTACTGGGAAACATTCGTACCACTCCGATGGAAATATTAAACAACGAGCTTTCTTTATTAATGACATAGTTTCATTATGGGATTGGTATCCCAGCAGTTCTACATTTCGAAGATTACTTTTTCTTATCAGTGTTTCTATTTTATCTTTAAGAGGCCCACTGCCAACGATTTTAAGCGGAATTCTTTTCAGATCTTGCCATGCCCGTAGAAGCGTTTGGATACCTTTTTCCGGAGAGAGCCTGCCGACAAAAAGCATATATTGTTTACTTCCTTCTTCTGTTCCAGAATCAGGATAAACAAAATTTGGTTTAACTGCTATCTTCTCTGCATCAAAACCCGCTTCTATAAATTTGTTTCTACTGAATTTGCTTAATGTTATATAACAATCTATGAGATTTTTAAAAGTTCCTTTTTTATAATGAAATCTCAACATTCTCGCCACTGCCGCTGTAAGTAGTTTAGAATTTCGCCAACAACCATTCAATATGCCCTTTCTAAAATTCTTTCTCTTTAAACATTCTTCGCAGATATGCCCACTTCTGTAAAAATTTGCCCCTGGGCATAAAAATCTATAATTATGTAAAGTTTGCACTATAGGCACATTCAATTCTTTGCAGGCATAGTATACAGAAGGTGTTATTAATAAAAAAGTGTTATGTATATGAGCAATATCGGGCTTTTCCTTGCGGATAAATTTTTTTATTTTCAAATAATTATCTTCTGACCAATGCATATTAAAATAAATATTGATCTTTTTAAAAAAACTGTACTTATCTATTTTTGCATTAATACATTCATAAGAAATAACTTTATGCCCATATTGCTTTAACATTGCTCTTTCGGCAGTGAATACTTCATCTTCACCACCATGGCATTTATAATGATTATGTATTTGAAGAATTTTCATTCTGATTTTTCTTTCAATTGCTTAATTTATAATAATCCTTCTCAAATGCGTTCTTTTTTATATCTTCCAACGAATTGTCTTTATTCATATTAATGAAGCTTATCCGTTTGGTTTTTTAACCTTTGAATATAAGCAAAAACCACTCCGAACAAGCTCCAAAAAGGAATTGCGTTATAAGGCAATTCTAATATAACAAAAAAATGGGCGGATATTAACCAATTAACAAGGACTGCACATAACAATATCCCGGTTACTGACTTCGATTCTACCGTTCTCTTTATCATCTTAAATAAAAAAAAGATGATAAACCCTATGTAGATAACGCCCACAATTCCTGCTCTGTATATAACATTTAGATAAGAATTATGCGCAGTTATCCAACCGCAAGTTCCCCAATCTTCACTGGCTACATCTAACATTTCAATAGTTTTAGAACGCAGGGGTTTCCCAAAATCAAAACCAAAAAGAGGCTTTGACTTCATAAGTTGCGATAACATATCTTTCCATATAAAGACTCTGAAGAAAGTACTGCCATGAGCACCTTGCACTTTTCTTACAATAGGTGGTTTTGGTTCAATTTCCTTCTGCACCTTTGTTAGATTAAATAACGATTCTTCTATCTCTTTTTGGACTTTTTTAGTTTCCTGAAGTTTCTCAGTCTCTATCGTTTGAGATAACACCTTTTCTAAAAGTGCTATTGTTTGCTTCAATCTAAATTGTAAAACTTTTAGTCTATTTTCTGTCTTTCCTTTTGCTTTCTTTGTTTGAAGATGCTTCCATGGCATCATCTTCACTCGCTTAGATGCAAACGATACCGCTCCTAATAATCTTTCGGCATTTTGTAATTTAAGCTCTAAATCTTCTGTTGTTATAGACTGAATTTTTTCTCTTTGAGTTTCAATATTAAGATTTTTATCTTTGGCAAATAATTTCTTTACTCTCTTAGCTTCTGGTTTGTAGATTACCGCTTCAATTTCTTTCGTCTTAAAATGCTTTTTTTTCTCTGCAACAACTTTGTTCAATCCTTCGTAATAGCTTATTAATCCTTGTATATCCACAATAGATTTTAGTTCATTAACAGGAGCTATTTTAACTGTGCCTAAAAGTAAGAAAAATACACAAGACGATAACAGAATAATCTTAAATTTTATCTTTATTCTCAAAATCAAAATCAAAGCAAATATGGTGAATATTCCTGCCAGAACATTACTTACTAAGGCAGTCCGCGAACCTAAAAAAAATAATTTATAAGGAGTTAAAATCAATAGAACAAACAGAAGCGCATATTTAACAATATTATTAGGATAGGCTTTTATAAGCACAAAAGCTAAAATAAAACAAACAAAAAGATTGAATTTAAGAATAAAAATCAGCAATAGAGACAAAATTAAGATGCTATATTTGTTAAAAAAGTTCCTTTTGTAAAATATACAGCCAAAAATAGCAAAGAGAGGGTAATAAAATAAGGCAGCATGTCTGAAAGCAAGGGGACCCCATTTAAAATATCCCCAGAATGCTTTTAGTAACACAAACCCCAAATAAGCAAATAATAAATAATACCAAATATTAAATTTGGGGAAATTGCTTTTGCATCTTATGAGCAGTAAAATTAAGCATAAAAAAAGCAAAATTTCACCTACAAATATAGGAAAATTAAGAAAAGGAAATTGTATATGCAGTTCAGCAAAACTCCTGTGAAATAAAAGATAGCTTAATGAAAAAAATCCCATAAGAAACAATCCTATACTATCTAAAATAATGCCGCTGTTTAATTTCTTAAAAGATTTCATAGTTAAAAGTTATAATACACTTTCTTTTTCGCTAGAAACTGCAAACTCTTTGGGGCTATTGCAAAATATACCAACAGCAAAATTGTGATTATATTTAATTTATTTTCTTGAATAGACAAAATAAGTTAAAGTTATGATACACTTTCTTTTTCGCTAGAAACTGCAGACTCCTTGGGGCTATTGCAAAATATACCAACAGCAAAATTGTGATTATATTTAATTTATTTTCTTGAATAGACAAAACAAGTTCTTGCTTTGTTTTTTTAAAATTACCAACCAACAGATAGCTAACAGCATGCCGCTGATAAAGGTTTGAGAAAACTTTATTTTTGAAACCTAATTTTAATTCGGAATTTCTCTGAAAAGCTGCTTCTAAAACTATCACTTCTTCCCTTTTAGCTTGCTCAATATGCTCAAGAATATAACTTTCCGAAATTCTATATGATGTAAGTGGTATATCAATATACCCTACTTTATATTTCTCGGCTAATTTTAACCACATATCCCAATCGGCGGGGGTAAAAATTTTTTCATTAAAAAAACCTACTTTTTCAAAGCAGGCTTTTCGGACAATAACCGTAGAATTGCAGATAAAATTTCTAAAAAGCAGGCTTTTTGCAATCCAACCAACGCGACGGCTTTTATAATGCGAAAAGGTACGCAAAATCCTACTCTTTCCATCTATAAAATAAGCAGCAGTGTGAACAAAACCAAAATCAGGATGTTTTTTTAAATAATCTATACACAGTTCAATTTTTTGAGGAAGATATAAATCATCGCAATCCAATAGAGCAATATATTCCCCTTCTGCCAGCTGTATTCCTAAATTCCGTGCACTACAAGCGCCCCCATTTTCTTTATAAACATATCTAATCTTATTGGCAAATAAAGAAAGCTTTATTTTTGTGCTATCAGTTGAACCATCGTCAACAACGATTATTTCTATATTTGGATAAGTTTGATTTAATACGCTTTCTATTGTTTTAACTGTCAAATCAGCTTTGTTATAAGCCGGGATAACAACGCTTACTTTTTTCATTTATCCTTATTAATTTCAATATATTCTTCTAATGACTTTTCCCAGCGAGGCATATTGTTAAATTCAAGCAAATTTAGCTTATAATTGCACATCATTTCTGAGCGCGCCCGAGGAGCGGGCAGAGGAAACTGATCAGAGTTTATGGGATTAACCTTCACTTTGTCTTTAAACCCCATAAATTCAACAATCTTTAGCGCCATATCATAACGTGAGCAGGTTCCTTTATTCGCCAGATGATACAATCCATATCTTTTTGTATTAATAACATTTATAAAATTAGTGGCAAAATCTTTTGTAAAAGTAGGACTGCCAAATTTATCAGCAACAACTTTGAGTTCTTTTTTCCCCTCTTTTAACTGCTGGATAATCTTATAGACAAATTTCTTATCAATTTCCCAGCCACCGACCATCCACCCGGCACGAATAATAAAATACTCTGAAAGCAAGTCTTTAATTATTAATTCACCTTGAAGCTTGCTCTTGCCATAAATATTCACCGGTTTAGGAATATCAAATTCAGTGTAAGGAAGTAAATTTTCGCCGCTAAAAACTGCGCCACTGCTAATATAAAGAAGTTTGACAGCAAATTCCTTGCAAGCTAAAACAATATTTTCTGTACCAAGCGTATTTATCTTGAAAGCATGCTCAGGTTTTTTTTCACATAAATCCACATCGGTTTCTGCAGCAAAGTGAAAAACATAATCGGGTCGTTCACTTTCAACTTTTTGAAAAACTTCTTTTGAATCAGCAATATTTAATGCTTCAATATTAGGAAGACGCTGATTAATGTCTGTTTGAATAACCTTATGGTTGTATTCCAACAATTTAGGAATAACCTCAGCCGCAAGCATCCCTGCAGCACCAGTAATTAGCATTTTCATAATTCACCCTTTATTTATTTGAAATCTTTCTCTGGCTCAAAGCACGCAGCCAAGTTCCATTGGCATTTTTCTTATCTGAACCAAAATACCAAATAAAAAAAGCCTTTGAAATCTGCAAAGGAATAATAAAACGCATTTTATACAACAATGCGCTTATTTTTACAAACATTTTTTTATTATTGCGGTAATTAATTGGAGAATAAACCATATTTCTTCCATAACAATCAATAGATTTTGCTGCTAAACCGCTTTCTGTTAGAAGAGTTTTTAAGCTAATCCTGTTAAAAAAAAGCAAATGGGGAAATACATCTTTCTTGAAAAGATAATCCTGATTAGGCACATCAACAAATAAAAAACCATCCTTGGTTAATTTTTCTGTCGCTCTTTTAAGCATATCCTTAGGATCGTTCAAATGCTCCAGGATATTTGATAAAATAATAAGATTGTATTTTCCTTGGATTTCCTCTAAAGAATCTTTTGCTTCAAATTTTATTTTTGGAAAATGTTTACGCCATGTTTTTTCTAAAGATTTTCTTAGCACAAAATCTTTTTCAACTGCGGAGTATTTCTTTAAAAATATATTCGGGCTTTTTACTGCCGCTATTCCAAAAAATCCTTGACCCGCTCCGATATCAAGTATAGAGACCTGTTTCTCTTGCTTGTTTTTCTTGATGAACGCTTCTACATAACTCCAACGCACTTGAGCCAAAGCATAATGCCCAGGGAACATTCTTGGAAGCAATACCTTTACTTCCGAATTTTT